>CALMIQ010000498.1 GCA_937863965.1 uncultured Micropruina sp. | reverse complement strand
GGGGCGACCTCCGTATACGGGCAGGCGCCGTGCGGGTACGGCGAGTTCCGGTGGCGGATGGCCGGGCCATTAGGCTGACCCCTGCCGGAGTCGACAAGGGAGGTGCGGTGTTCTACACCCTGTTCAAGAACGCGATATTCCGTCCGATCATCAAGTACCTCTACGGTGCCCGGGTCGAGGGTGAACAGCACATTCCCACCGCCGGCGGGGTGATCCTGGCCAGCAACCACCTGGACGCCGGCGACACCGTCGTGCTGCCGGCGATGATCAGGCGCCAGGTCACCTTCCCGGCCAAGGCCGAACTGTTCCAGGGCAACCGCGGCCCGTTCTCCAAGCTGGTCGCCTGGTTCCTGCGGGCCGTCGGCCAGGTGCCGCTGGACCGCTCCGGCGGCCGGGCGAGCCTGGACGGCCTGGCCCCGGTGCTGGAGGTACTCGCCCGGGGCGGCTGCGTGGGGATCTACCCGGAGGGCACCCGATCCCCGGACGGCCGGCTGTACAAGGGCAAGACCGGCGTCGCCCGGATGGCCCTCGCCGCCGAGGTGCCGATCGTGCCGGTGGCGATGAAGAACAGCCAGGTCACCAGGAAGGCCGGCCTGCCGTGGATCGACCACCCGGTGGTGGTGATCGGCGAGCCGCTGGACTTCAGCCGGTACTACGGCCGGGTGGACGACCCCCGCACCCTGCGCTGGGTGACCGACCAGGTGATGGCGGCGATCCACGACCTCTCCGGGCAGACCTATGTCGAGGCCTACGGCACCTCGGTGAAGAGCGGGTCGCTGACCCCGACCGAGGCGGACGCCCGCATCCTCAGCCGGCCCGGGGTCAACACCAAGGAACCCGAACTCCCGCCCGCCTGAGTCGCCCGCCCGACGTCTGCCGGCGGCCGATACCGGTAGTCACCGGCGGTTTTGCGATTGCCGGACGGGGTTGGATACCGGGCCCGTCGACGGCGTCCCACGCCCGCGGGCGCGTTCGGTCGAGGCGGCGCGACCGCGTATCCTGACCGGCGTGTCGCAGCAGATACCCACACTCGAGCAGCTCCAGTCCCGTCGGCCCGTCCAGCAGGCGACCTATGCCGACGGCGAGCGCCTGGCCTGGGTGACCGCCGAGCTGCGCAAGCGTCCGCCGCTGGTGTTCGCCGGCGAGTGCGACGAGTTGAGGGCCAAGATCGCGGACGCCGCCGCGGGCCGGGCGTTCATCCTGCAGGGCGGGGACTGCGCGGAGACCTTCGAGACCGGCACCGCCCAGGACATCCGCGGCAAGCTGCGGGTGCTGCTGTCGATGGCCGTCGTGCTCACCTACGCCGCCCAGGTGCCGGTGGTGAAGCTGGGCCGGCTGGCCGGCCAGTACGCCAAGCCGCGCAGCAAGGACACCGAGACCCGCGACGGCGTCACCCTGCCGGCCTACCGCGGCGACGCCGTCAACGGCCTGGAGTTCACCGAGGAGTCCCGGGTGCACGAGCCGGGCCGGATGCTGGAGGCGTACAACCGCTCGGCGTCCACGCTCAACCTGATCCGGGCCTTCGTCACCGGCGGCTTCGCCGACCTGCGCTCGGTGCACACCTGGAATCAGGACTTCGTCCGCAACTCGGGGGTGGAGGAGCGTTACGAGGCGCTGGCCGACGAGATCGAGCGCGCGCTCGCCTTCATGGTCGCCTGCGGCGTCGACAAGGAGGCGTTCCGCACCATCGACTTCTACTCCAGCCACGAGGCGCTGCTGCTGCCCTACGAGCATGCGCTGACCCGGATCGACTCCCGCACCCAGACCCCGTACGACACGTCGGCGCACATGGTCTGGATCGGCGAGCGCACCCGCCAGGTCGACGGCGCCCATGTCGAGTTCGTGCGCCACCTGCGCAACCCGATCGGGGTGAAGGTGGGCCCGGACACCACCGGGGCGGACGCCGTCGCGCTCGCCGAGGCGCTCGATCCCGACCACGAGCCGGGACGGCTGACGCTGATCTCCCGGATGGGCGCGGACCGGATCCGCGACGCGCTGCCGCCGATCGTGCGGGCCGTCGAGGCCACCGGCCGGAAGGTGGCCTGGATCTGCGACCCGATGCACGGCAACACCTTCGAGACCAACAACGGCTACAAGACCCGGGCGTTCAGCCAGGTGGTCGAGGAGATGAACGGCTTCTTCGACGTGCACGAGGCGCTGGGCACCTGGCCCGGCGGCGTGCACATGGAGCTCACCGGCGACGACGTCACCGAATGCGTCGGCGGCGTCGCGGACGCGCTGGCCGAGGCCGACCTGGCCAACCGCTACGAGACCGCCTGCGACCCGCGGCTGAACCGCAACCAGTCGCTGGAACTCGCCTTCCTGATCGCCACGAGGTTGACCGACGGCCGGATCCGGCGGGTGAATCCGGTGCAGGAGTACCGCGCCGAGGATTTCTGAGCGCGGCGTCCGCGACCCGCGCGGTGCGCTTTCGCGCATATCTTCTCTTCATGGGCCCGTTACATAGCGGCAAGATGAGCCGTTCTTTCGCGGCCTAGCGTGTCGTATCGCCACCGCCGAGGTGGCGCGCCCGGATCCCTCCGGGCCTGTGGCCGGAAATCGAGAGGTTCCCCATGACACGCATAGAAGATCCGCCGACGGCGGAAGATCAGAAACCCGAAGACATCGTCGAGGCCGCCGGCATGCCGGTCGGCTCGGGCAACATGAAACCGGAATACGACATCCGGCTGGCGAATGAGGACCTGGCCCCGCTCCGCAAGCAGAAATGGACTTCGTACAACATCTTCGCATTCTGGATGTCGGATGTGCATTCGGTGGGCGGCTATGTCACCGCGGGCAGCCTGTTCGCCCTCGGCATCGCCAGCTGGCAGGTGCTGCTGGCATTGCTGATCGGCATCGTCATCGTCCAGGTGTTCACCAACCTGGTCGCCAAGCCCAGCCAGAAGACCGGCGTTCCCTATCCGGTGATCAACCGCGCGATCTACGGCATCAAGGGGGCGAACATCCCGGCGATCATCCGCGGGCTGATCGCCATCGCCTGGTACGGCGTCCAGACGTTCCTCGCCGCCGAGTCGCTGAACATCATCTTCCTCAAGTTCTGGCCGGGGAGCGCGGCGCTGCTGGAGGTCGGCTTCCTCGGACTCTCCGCCCTCGGCTGGATCTCCTACGCCATCCTGTGGTTCGCCCAGGCCGCGCTGTTCTGGAACGGCATGGAGAGCATCCGGAAGTTCATCGACTGGGCCGGCCCGGCCGTCTACGTGGTGATGATCGTGCTGGCGGGCTATCTGGTCTCGCAGGCGGGCTGGGAGAACATCAGCCTGGATCTGTCCGCCGGCGAGCCGCTCGAGTTCTGGGCGTCCATCCCGGTGATGATCACCGCGATCGCCATCGTGGTGTCCTACTTCTCGGGGCCGATGCTCAACTTCGGCGACTTCGCCCGGTACGGCAAGTCGTTCGCCGCGGTGAGGAAGGGCAATTTCTGGGGCCTGCCGATCAACTTCCTGTTCTTCTCGCTGCTCACCGTGATCACCGCGTCGGCCACCGTTCCGGTGTTCGGCGAACTGATCACCGATCCGATCCACACCGTGGAGCGCATCGACACCCCGTTCGCGATCCTGCTGGGTGGCTTGACCTTCGTCACCGCCACCGTCGGGATCAACATCGTGGCCAACTTCATCTCGCCGGCCTTCGACTTCTCGAATGTCGCTCCGCACAAGATCTCGTGGCGCACGGGCGGCATGATCGCCGCCGTCGGGTCGGTCATCCTGCTGCCCTGGAACTGGTATTCCAACGCCGACGCCATCCATTACACGCTGGGCGTCCTGGGAGCGATGATCGGCCCGCTCTTCGGCATCCTGATTGCCGGCTACTATGTCGCCGCGAAGCAGCGGATTCTGGTCGACGACATGTTCACCATGTCGGAGAAGGGCACCTACTGGTACACGAAGGGTTACAACAAGAACGCGGTGTACACGATGCTGGGCGCCGGCATTCCGACGGTGCTGGCGGGTGTGCTGCCGAAGCTGATCGCCGACCTGGGCGGCTTCGACATCTCCTGGCTGGGCAACTACACCTGGTTCATCGGCTGTGGCCTGGGATACGTGCTCTTCGTGCTGCTGGAGCGGTCCAACCCGCAGGTGCCCTCGCTGGACGACCTCACCGCGGGCGTCTCGGACGGAACCGTCGAGGTGGCCGGCGGCACCATTCAGCTGCAGCCGGCAGCGGCCGAGTGATCCGGTGCGGATCACACTGATCAACCCGAACACCTCCCGGGCGATGACCGCGAAGATCGCGGCCGCCGCCCGGGAGGTGGCGGGTCCCGACGTCGAAATCGTCGCCGTCTGCCCCGAGAACGGGCCGGCGGCGATCGAGAGCCACTACGACGAGGCCCATGCCGCCGTGGCCGTCGCCGAGCTGATCCGCGCCGACTCCGACGCCGGCGGCAGCGACGGCTACGTGATCGCCTGCTTCGGCGATCCGGGCCTGGACGCCGCCCGCGAGCTGGTCGAGGTGCCGGTGGTCGGCATCGCCGAGGCCGCGATGCACGTGGCGGTGCTGTCGGGCCGCAGCTTCGGCATCGTCACCACCCTGTCCCGCACCCTCGGCCGGGCCTGGGACCTGCTGCATCGCTACGGCTTCGAGCGCGCCTGCGTGGCCGCCTACGGCACCGGGATCGGCGTGCTCGACCTGGAGGACGCCACCGGTGCGGCGCTGGACGAGATCGCCGGCTGGTGCGAACGGGTGGTGCGCGAGGATCAGGCGGACGTGGTGGTGCTGGGCTGCGCCGGCATGGCCGACCTGTGCCGGCGGCTGACCGACCGGGTCGGCGTCCCGGTGGTGGACGGCGTCGCGGCCGCGGTCGGCCTGGTCGCCGCGATGGCCCGGATGCGGGTCGGCACCAGCAAGCGCGACGAGTACGCCCCGCCGCCGCGCCTCGGCTGACCGGCCGCGGAACCGGCGGGACGCTGCGGCCGCGGGAGGGTCGGGGTTACGCTGCGATCATGCAGATCACCCATCTCGGACACGCGGCGGTGCTGGTCGAGGTCGCCGACCGGCGCATCCTGATCGATCCCGGCAACTTCTCGACCGCCTGGCACGAGCTGCGTGACCTGGACGCGATCCTGGTCACCCATCAGCATCCCGACCATGTCGATCCCGAGCACGTCGGTGCGCTCGTGGCGAGCAACCCGCAGGCGAGGGTGTATGTCGAGCCGCAGGTGCTCGGCGTCGTCGATCTGCCGGGCGCGAAGGGCATCGCCGCCGACGCCAGCATCGAACTGGGCGGTGTCTCGGTGGACGCCGTCGGCGGCCTGCATGCGATCATCCACCGCGACATCCCGCAGATCGGCAATGTCGGGCTGGTGCTCACCGCCGATGGCGAGCCCACCCTGTTCCACCCCGGAGACTCGCTGGCCACGGTGCCGCCCGGTGTGGATGTCCTCGCCGTTCCGGCCTACGGTCCGTGGGCGGCGATGAAGGAGACCATCGACTTCGCGCGGGCCGTCGGGGCGTCCCACGGCTTCCCGATCCATGACGGTCTGCTGCATGAGCGCGGCGTCAGGCTGATCTACGGACGCCTGCAGTCGATGACCGGCATGGAGATGCACGACCTGCGGGATGCGGGGGCCTGGACGCCGGCCTGATCGCCCGCCGATCGTCAGATCTGGCCGGGGATCGGCCGGAACCGCGGCGCGCCCGACGGGCGATAGGCCCTCGCCAGGGCCGCGCGCGCGGCGTCCACGCCGGCGGCGGTCAGCCGGTAGTAGCGGCGCGCGGGGCGTCCCTCCTTGCGGGGGTCGATGTCCTCCCACCGGGACTCCACCCAGGCAAGGCCCTCCAGGCGGGCGAGGATCGGGTGCACCGTGCCGCTGGGCAGGCCCGCCACGTCGCCCACCTCGACCCCGTACAGCTCGCGCCCAGGATCCTGGAGCAGCGCCTGCAGCACCAGTTGGGTCGGGATGGTCATCCGCGGGCTCGTGCCGGCCATGTCGTTACTCTACCTAGACCTAGGTTGAAATCAAGGATGGGTGCGGACGAGGTGTCGCTCAACCCATGGGACCGCTTCCGGTCAGCGGTCCGCCGCCGAAATCGTCGGTATTGTCCTTGCCGCACCGGCTGCAGCGCCGGTAGGTCGCGCCGTTCTCGGGGTTGCGCTCCGGCTGCGAGTCGTGGGCGCCGAAGCGGCAGCGCAGCGGAATCCTGGTCGGGGTCGTCGTGGTCATGAGGTCTCCTAGCGAGATGGTGCCGGCGTCGATCAGGGCGGATCGCAACTGCCAGGCGTGGCCGAGAATCCGTACCGAATGCCCGAACTGCCGGGCGCGGGGCATGTCGTACAGCTCCGCGATGAACTCCAGCGCGTACCGCTGCCGTTGCCGCGCGGGCAGGGCTCGTGCGGCGAGTTCCACCATCCAGCAGCACAACCTGTCCGCGCGGGGTGTACTCATCGCTGCGCCTCGAGCCGTCTCCGGGTTGCTGGCGGATCCTCCGGGTGCGAGACCCTTGCGGTCACCTTCGGCCGGTTGGTCGCCACCATGGATTTACTCTACCTAGACCCTAAGTAGAATACAAGCCACGTTCTGGCTCCCGACGCCACCGGTCGTCCGGCGACCGCTCGCCGCGAGGGGCCAGGATCAGAAGCCGTCCAGGTCGCGGCTGATCGGCGGCCGGGAGTGACCCAGGTCCTCCCAGACGAAGCCGGGGACGCCGGCGAAGAAGGCCACCAGGAAGTCGGCGCAGTGCCCGATCCGCTCGGGGGTGTTGTCGCCCAGGGCGAACCGGACGCGGCCCGACACGACCGAGAACGGCAGCGGCTGGGCGCGCAGCATGAACTCCAGCTGGCGGGGATGGAAGACGTCCGAGGCGAACTTCGGATAGGCGCAGCGCACCTTGAACGCCCTGTCGAAGTCGCTGGACTCGAACCGCACCCGGTTGCCCCAGCCCGGCCAGTTCACCGACAGGTCGCCGAAGTGCCACGGCAGGTGGAACTCCAGGATCGGCTCGCTGTGGTTGTCGGTCACCGTGCGGGTGGTGGTGTTGCCGTTGGAGTCGGTGCTGGTCTCGGTCCGGTCGGTCTTCCAGTTGTGGGTCAACCCGATCATCCGCAGGCCGTGGACGTCGCCCAGCACGACATCGCGGGCCTCGTGGCCGTAGCCGGAGGTGGTGGCCGCCACCTGCGACAGGAAGCTGTCGTCGGCCGGGCGGTAGACCCAGCCCGGGCGTCCGTACAGGCCGAGTTCGGACGGCGGCGCGGGCGCCTCGAAGCGGGCCAGCGCCGGGGCGGCCAGGCCCTGCGCCACCGGGGCGAGCGCCTCCAGGAAGGCACGCATGGCCGCCGCCTCCCGCGGCACGCCGAGGGCGACCAGCCGGGCGCCGTCCACCGACACGTCGACCGGGTGACCGGCGGCCATCGTGTCCAGCGCGGGCCCGATCGCCCCGACGGCGGCCTCCGCCCAGGCCGGGTCCTTGGCGGTGACCGTCCAGCCGCCGAACGACTTCTGCAGGCCCTGGGCGCCGGGCCGGACGGCGCGTCCGACGAACAGTTCGGGCAGCGGACGGGGCAGCACCAGGGCGGCGACGTAACCCAGCGAGCCGTACTCGAAGACGCCGAAGGCGACGCCGCTCGCCGTGCTGCCGCTGATCAGATCGTCGATCTTGCGCCGGTAGCCGAGTCCGAACGGCGGGCAGTTCAGACCGTAGGTGGCGCCCAGTGACGGTGACCCGTCGAAGGTCCAGCCCTGATCGCGCAACGACCTCACGTACCGCTGCCGGCGGACGATGAAGAACACCCCGATGGCGATGCCGATCGCGAGCAGGGCGAGCAGGAGCCATCCGATGGAGGAGTTCACGGAGTCAGGCTACTGAGGTGCGGGGCCGTCCCCGGTCCCGCTCTCGCGGGCATCCGGTGGCAACCGTTAGCGTGGCCGCCATGGGGGATTCGGGGCGTGGCTGGGTCTGGGTGCTGCTCTGGCCGGTCGTCACGGCCTACCGTCTGGCCCACCGGTTCGTGAAGTGGATCATCGCCCCCAGCCTGACCTACCCGGGTCTGGAGAGCCGGACGTCCGCGTGGCTCGAACGCATCATCGGTATCGGGGGCATCCTGCTCGTCGGCGTCTCGGCGGTCGTCACCGATCTGTCGGGCACGCCGCCCGAGGAGGGCGCGGTGTTCGCGGCGTTCGTCGACCTCGTCGTCTCGTTGTTCTACATCGCCGGGCTGATCGTGCTGACGGGCGTCCTGTTCGTCGTGCTCGCCCGGCCCGAGCATCGCCCCGGCACAGTGCGCGCCGTGCTGCGGCCGATCGCCTCGGTGGCCGCCTACGCGGGAGTGATCACCGGGCTCACCCTGTTCGCTCCGCTCTACCGGCAGTCGGCGGCACTGGCGGAGTGGGTTCCGGAAGGACCGCTGCTCATCCTGGTGTCGGTGGTCATGGTCGGCGTGGGCCTGTTCGCCCTCGCGGTGCTGTCGACCGCGATGACGATCGGCGCCTGGTACGGCAGCTACTACATGTTCCGGGCGGCCGACGCGCACCCGCTCTTCCCGGTCGTCGTCGGCGCCGGTCTGGGCGTCCTGTCGGCGGTGCTCCTGGTGCTCCAGCTCGTGGAGCCGGGATCCGAGCGTGATCCGGTCGCCCTCGGCATCCTGGTCTTCGGCCCGACGTCGCAGTTGCTGCTCTGCGCCGTCGAGGCGGCCCGGCTGCTGCGCCCGCCGTGCTCCGTCAGCTTCCGTGAGCCGTACCCGTCCGTGCGGGTGCAGCAGGTCAGGCCAGGTTGACGGTGACGGTGGAGCCCTCCGGCGCCTTGCTGCCGGCCCGCGGACTGGTGCCGACGACCCGGTCGAAGCCGAAGTTGATCAGCCGGTTCACGCTGACCTTGAAGCCGGCCTTGGTGAGGATCTCGCGGGCCCGGTCGAGGTAGTAGCCGCGGACGTTGGGGACGGTTTTCATCACCGGGCCCTTGGACACCACGAAGCTGACGGTGTCGCCGCGGTGCACCTCGCCGGCCGGCGGACTCTGGCTGATCACGTCGCCCTTGTCGATGTCGGCGTGGTTCTGCTCGGTCTTCTTGACCTTCAGCCCCTGCGCCGTCAGCGCCTTCTTGGCGTCGGCGTACGACTTCTTCACCCAGTCGGCCAGGGTGACCGGCGCCGGGCCCAGCGACATCACCAGGTCGACCGCGGTGCCCGCCTTGAGCGGCGTCCCCTCGGCGAACGAACTGCTCAGCACGGTGCCCGCCGGGGCCTTGTCGTCGTGGGTCTCGGTGAGGTTGCCGACGGCCAGGTTGATCCGGGTCAGCGCGTCGGTGGCCCGGGCCAGGTCGAGGCCGCGCAGCGCGGGCACGTTGAACCGCTGCGGGCCCTTGGACAGGAAAGCCTGGACGGTGCCGCCGTGCACGATCCGCTCGCCCGAGCCGGGTTGGGTGCGCGCCACCAGCCCGGCGGGCACGTCCTCGGAGTATTCGCTGTCGAAGGCGATCTGCAGACCGGTCTTCTCGGCCGCCGCCTGCGCCTGGGCCTGGTTCAGCCGATCCAGCGCCGGCGTCGCCGTGTACTGCCCGGCGAACACCCACCACAGCCCCGAACACACCAGCAGCACCGCCAGGATGCCGGCCACCAGGGCGGGCCAGCGCCGCTTCGGCGGTGGCGGGGTCACCGGCTCGTCGACCGGGCCGTCGTAGTAGGGCATGCCGTCGGTGATGTCCGGGAAGCCGGGGCTGACCGGGGTCGACGGGGTGAACCGCAGCGTCGGCGTCCGTTCGCCCTCGCTCGGGCTGCGCAGGCTGGGCACCGGTTCGGTGATGTGGTTCTCCGGGTCCAGCGTGGTCCGCTTCATCCGCTCGGTGAGTGCGGAGTCGTCCATCACGCCGCGGGCCAGCGACTCGCGGGCCTGCCGCAGATGATCGAGCAGCACCCGGGCGTCGTCGGGGCGATCGGACGGCCGCCGCGCCGCCGCCGTGGTGACCAGGGCGTCCAGGTAGGGCGGGATGCCGTTGCGGGATTCGCGCCAGGACGTCTTCACCGCGCTGGAGGGCGCCGGGATCGCCTTGTGCACGTGGGCGTAGGCGACCTGGATCGGGTTCTCGCCGGTGTGCGGCTTGGTGCCGGTCAGCATCTCGTACAGCACGACCGCCAGCGCGTAGACGTCGCAGCGGGGGTCGGCCTTGCCGTGGGTGACCAGTTCGGGGGCGATGTAGCTGACGGTGCCGATCAGCATGCCGGTGGCGGTCGCGGTCTGGGCGCTGATCGCCCGGGCCAGGCCGAAGTCGGCGACCTTGATCTGGCCGCGGTCGGAGATCAGCACGTTCTCGGGCTTGATGTCGCGGTGGATCAGCCCGGACTCGTGGGCGGCGGCGACGGCGCTGGTCACCGGGATCAGCAGGTCGAGGGCCCGCTCGGGGCTGAACGATCCCTCGCGGGTGATCATGTGCCGCAGGGTGCAGCCCTCGACGTACTCCATCACGATGTACGGACGGCCGCGGTGCAGGCCCTGGTCGAAGACGGACACCACGTTGGGGTGCGAGAGCCGGGCGGCGGCGCGCGCCTCGCGGTCGAATTTGCCGATGAAGTCCTGGTCGTCGCCGAGGCCTTCGTGCATCACCTTGATCGCGACGGTCCGGGTCAGACGCCGGTCGTCGGCGAGATACACGGTCGCCATACCGCCCCGCGCGAGCTTGCGCTGGATCGCGTACCGACCGTCCAGCAGCTCACCCACCAAGGGGTCGCTCGTGCTCACAGTGGTCACCATCGCTCCGGACAAGTCAGGGGAAGTAGGCCGTCCAGACCTGCCGGTGAGTCTAGGTCTGCCGCGGCGCACTCCCTCGGCGACCCGCCGAGGGCGGGACGAGACCGGATCGAGCCGTTCCGAAGTGTCGGTGGATCGGGTGGGGCCGTTAGGCTGCATCCGTGACGGCTCTGCGAGGACTCGACGTGCGGCTGCGGCTGGCCCGGCTGTTCTGTGTCACCGACGCCCGGCGCGCCACCGGCGACCTGGCGTCGTTCGCGGCCGGCGTCCTGAACGCCGGCGTCGACCTGATCCAGCTGCGCGACGACGGTGCGTCCGACAGCGAGTCGCTGGCCGCGCTGGAGACGTTGCGGACGGCCGACCGCAACCGGGGACTGGTGTCGGTGTACGCGGACCTCGACCTGGCCCGGGAGTTCGGCGCCGACGCCCTGCAGTTGCCCAAGGGCGGCCCGGACGCCGCCAAGGCCCGGCGCTACGTCAGCCGATGGGCCCGGATCGGCCGGTCGTGCTACAGCCCTGCCGACATCGACGCGGCACTGGCCGACGACGGCATCGACTTCCTGACCGTCGGGCCGGTGTTCAGCCGGATGCCCTGGACGCATCGGCTGCCCGGCCTGGAGCTGGTGCGCCACGCCGCCCGGGTCGCCCCGCCGTCCGCGAAGGGCGCGAAGCCGTGGTTCGCCATCGGCGGCATCACCGAGGAGAACCTGGACGAGGTGCTGGAGGCCGGCGCCCGCCG
>CALMIQ010000497.1 GCA_937863965.1 uncultured Micropruina sp. | reverse complement strand
ATCAACGACAAGCTGGCCCGGCAGGTGATCGACGGCGTCCTGGCCGGCGAGGGCACCCCGTCCGCGGTGGTCGAGGCCCGCGGCCTCGCGGTGGTGTCGGACGACGGTGCCCTCGCCGCGGCGGTCGATGCCGCGATCGCCGCCAACCCCGACGTCGCCCAACGCATCCGGGACGGGAAGGTGCAGGCCGCGGGCGCGCTGATCGGTGCCGTGATGAAGGCGATGCGCGGCCAGGCCGACGCCGGCCGCGTCCGGGAGTTGATCCTGGAACGGCTGAACTGACACCGCAGCTGCAGTCCCGGACGCGACGGTGCCGCGGCGGCCGCGTGCGAACTTCTCGGATCCGGATTGTCGTCAATCCTGTGGGAGCTTGTGACCGCTCGGAAAGGACTCCTCGAGAGTTCCCTCGAGTGTGACCCCGGCGAGCGGCCAGACTACCGTGGAGTTAGCGGCGACACCGAACCCCTGAGGGCTTACTGGAAGATAGATTTCTGAGTCAATCTCTTCGTTTCCATTGGCGCTTGCGATGTCGGGCGTGTCCTTCGTCGAGCCCGCTTTGGACAGGTAGAAGATGACTCGGATGCCAATCGAAAGCGCCGTCTGATACTCGCTCAGAGCGAGCCTGCCAGGATTATCTAGTTCGACGAACACACGGTGTTCGCTCGTACTGCTCTTGCCACCAAGGACCTTCTCGGGTTCTACGACAACGATGACCGAAGTCGACTTTGTCCAAGGCACGTCTGGCACCTGCCAGGTCCGTCCCTCTCGGACCTCCGCTACTCGGCCGACGAGTACCAACTGGGAGATCTTTTCGAGGTCGGAAGGCCTGGACATAACGATGTAGTCGGCCTGGTAGTTCCGGAAGAGGGCGGTCAGGCGGTCGGGATCAACTGCGCGTTCGGCCTCCAGGGCCGAGGCGCACCCTTGTAGGCAGGACAACGCAGCGGCTAGAACGACAACCAGCATCCTTAAACTCGTCACGGACCCCTCCTAGTACTTCGAGTTGATGTGGTTGACGTGATGACTGGAATAGGTGTTATTGTTCGAATAACCGGAGACCATGCAGCCACCGTAGGCTGACGTGTGGGTCAGTCCAACGCTGTGGCCGACTTCATGGCAACTGGTCTTCATTCTGCGCGAGAAAGTATCGAGCAGATCAGTGTTGAGGCGTATCCTGGCCGCGCCACACCGATTGGCGGATGTGACCGTGGCTAGGCAGTTGTAAATCCCGAGTACGCCAGCCCCCATAGACGACGAAGTTGAAAGGTGAAACTGAACATCTGTGGCGCTGTCACAGACGCTCACGTAAGTTCTCGTCATGTCCGTCGTGACATCGAGCGTATATATACTATCTCTGATCGGATTGTACCACGTGGACACAAAGGAGCCGTAGGGTGCACCAGGAATGATTCGCATTGTCGGCGAACCAGCCTGCGTTGGGAGGTCCGACGCCGAACGGGTCTGCCGTGGCGCGCGGGCCCGGGAGGCCCGCAAAGAAGGAGAGCGTCGCAATCAGACCCAAAGTCCATAGCGTCAGATTCTTCACCTTGACTCCTTCGTGCAGTGGTCTTCATTGGCCATCGGTGAACTTGACGGAGAAGGTTAGCACAAGGAGCGGATCCCGATCTGACCGCTCTGGCTGACTTGCACGCCCCTTTACGCCCAACCGCTCGCGCAGGGATGGTCAGGACGCCGCCGCTTGCGACTCCGCACTCAACGGGACGGCCGGGAAGTCGACCGGGACGTCCAGGGCGATGTTGATGTAGTTGGTGAACAGGTTGAGCGCGACCTGGGCGATCGCCTCGACGATCTCGCCGTCGCTCCAGCCGTGCTCGCGCAGGCGCTGGACGTCCTCGGCGCCGACCGCGCCGCGACGATCCACCAGGTCGACCGCGAAGTTGAGCAGCGCCTCGACGCGGGGGTCGTCGGCCTGCGCGCCCTGGGCGTCGCGCATGCCCTGCTCGCTCACCCCGGCGCCCAGGCCGAGCGCGGTGTGGGCGGCCAGGCAGTAGCGGCAGTTGTTGCGGTCGGCGACGGCGACCGCGAGCTGCTCGCTGAGCGCCGGGCCGAGCGACCCGGTGGAGAACGCGCCGAAGGCGCCCCACATGGACTGCAGCGCGGCGGGGGAGTTGGCGACGGCCCGGAACATGTTGGGCACGGTGCCGAAGGCGTTGCCGATCCGGTCGAGGCTGGTCCGGACCGATCCGCTGGTCTGGGCGGGATCGACGAGGGGGACGCGGGACATGGGTGTGACTCCTTCTCGGTGGGAGCCGCCGATCGGCTCCATGTCCCAACCCTCGCCCGAGTCGCTGGATGATACGTCGCATATCATCCAGATTTCGTGTCCGATCGTCTACAGTTCCGTCATGGCGACCGTCGACCGACTCAACGACCTGCTCGACCGGTTCAGCGTCCGGGCACGTCAGTTCCACACCGGTGCGCTGTGCGGGCTGCGGCGGTTCGACGTCGTCCCGGGCCGCGGGTTCCTGCACATCCTGCGCGACGGCGAGCTCACCGTCCTCGACGGCCCCGGCCGGGCACGCCGGACGCTCACCGAACCGAGCCTGCTGTTCTACCCGCGCCCGCACGAGCACATCTTCACCACCGCCGCCGCCGGCGTGGAACTCGCCTGCGCCGCGCTCGAGTTCGACGGCGCGGAGGACAATCCGCTGGTCCGGGCGCTGCCGGACGTGCTGACCGTGCCGATCGGGCAGGTCTCCGGCCTGGACCGGTCGCTGGAGTTGCTGTTCCACGAGATCGACGAGTTCCGCTGCGGGCATCGGCACGTCGTGGACCGGCTGTTCGAGATCACCCTGATCAAGCTGCTCCGGTGGCTGCTCGACCATCCCCAGGAGGTCGGCCTGCCCCCGGGACTCCTCGGCGGCCTGGCCGACCCGCGAATCGCCCGCGCGCTGGCGGCCGTCCACGCCGCTCCGGGCCACCCGTGGACGCTCGCCGAGTTGGGCCGGACGGCGCAGATGTCCCGCAGCGCCTTCGCGGCACGGTTCACCGAGGTGGTCGGCAGCACGCCGCTGGACTACCTGACTGGGTGGCGGATCATGGTGGGCCAGCAGCTGCTCCGCCGCGGCCATCCGGTCGCCCGCGTGGCGGCCGAGCTCGGCTACACCGGCAGCTCGTTCTCGCGGGTCTTCGCACAGCGGGTTGGCAGCTCACCACGGACGTGGCTGACCACCGCCATGGCCGGCTGACACAGGGCGGCGGCAAAGGGCTGCGGCAAGGTCGGCCCGTCACCTCGGGACGTCGGTGAGCGCGAAGGCCTCGCCCTTGAAGAGCAGCTTCTCGCCGGTCACCCGCGCCAGCGCATAGCTGACGCAGTCGCCGAAGTTGAGCCGGGCGAGATGCCCTGAACCGCGTCCGTAGCGACGATGCGCGCGGCGTGCCTCCTCGGCGAGCTGCACGGTGATCGGCTCCCACTCGATGCCGAGAAGCTCGGTCAGCCGCGCGGAGAAGGTCGAGGCCCTCGGATCGTCCCTCGCATCCAGGACGATTCCGAGCTCGACCAGTACGGTGACCGGCGCCCTCAGCCGCTAAGCTCGGCTGAGCCGCTGCAGCAGGTCCTCCCGGTCCGACTCAGCGAACAGGATGGCGCACAGCACCGAGGTGTCGACGATCATCCGGTGGGGTACTGGTCGTCGTACAGGTGCGCGGCCGTCTCGCGCATCGCCTCGATGTCGGCCGGGGTCGTGATGGCGTCGAACTCCGCCAGCAGGTCGCGGATCCGTGCCAGCCGCTCGACGCGCTCGTCGGGCAGGGCCGCCAGATAGGCGGTCAGAGCCTCGCCGATCACCGCCGTCTGGCTGAGGCCGGTGCGCTCGGATGCCTGTCTGGCCAACTCGCAGACGCGTTCGTTCTTGATGTTGAGGCCCATCCCGCCTCCCAGGTAGACGTCTACCATGAGAGTCTACCTTCTACCATTCGGCCCCGCTGACGTGCGGCGAGGGCGTCCGGTACCGATCGTGGTTGGGCCGGCGTCCGCGCACCCAGTACGTGGCGTGGGCCCAGGCCGCGATCTCATCGACCGAGAACGGTGACGCCCGGACGGCCCTTTGCGCCCGCAGCGCGACCACGTCGTGGATCAGGTTCTCAGCCTCCAATCGCGGCATCAGCCGGGACAGCACCCCGGCCTCGTGGTCGCCCCCGGAGGCCAGCAGCGCGTAGGCGATGGCAACGGCGTCCTCGTCGGTGAGGCCGGCCAGGCCGGTGCGGACGATCTCCTTCCGAATGATCGGCGCCGGCGGAGGGGTCAGCCGCATCTCCGCCTGCCAGTCGTACTCGGGGTCGGCCAGGGCCGTCCGCAACACGGGCAGCAACTGATCGGCCAGGCAGCTGCGCTGCGGCAACGGAACCAGCACGCGCAGACGCTGCCAGACCGAGTTCTCCACCCGTCCGACGCGCTCGGCCAGCGCCGGGACGTCCAGACCCTCGCGGATGCCCTCGACGAGCAACTCGTAGTCGAGGTCCTCCCACAGCTTTCCCGAACGCTTCGGCTTGGCGGCGCGGGGCGCGGGCTGGAACAGCGGCGTGACGGACTCCATGGACTTCCACCTCTCGACTCGGTGATGCCCAGCCTGTCCGCGGGGTGTTGTCCGAGCTGCTGTCCGGACGGCCCCGGGTGTTGTCCGTCGATCTCGCTGCGGTTCGTTGGAGCGCTAGGTAAGGCTTACCTAAATACCATAGGATGATTAGGTCGGAGCAGTGCGGTGAACGAGAGAACCGTCCCCG
>CALMIQ010000496.1 GCA_937863965.1 uncultured Micropruina sp. | reverse complement strand
CGAACAGACTCTATCTTGACGCTCCTTGGTGGCCGGGTGACCTGTGGTGCTGGGGTGTACCCCAACGCCACACCGGGCCGTGCAGGGCTTGCCCTCAGCCAGCGGCCCGCCGGGCGGTGTGTTGGTGAGGACTACACGGTGCCGGGTCAAAGCAGATTGACTCGCGTCGCCAGCCGATCGTGCTCGTCCACCGGAGGGTCACACCGTCCAGCGGATGGCGGCGGGCGGGATGGCCGCGCACAGCGGTCCCCCGCTGCGGTCGGTGAGGTCGAGATGGGCCTCGACGGCGTGCCCGGCTGCGAGCGCGGCGTGGACGTGCTCGGGCAAGCCCGACAGGTGCAGCTTGGCGCGGCGGAACATCGCGAACGTCCCGGCGGCGGGCAGTTCGCCCCAGCTGAGATAGACGAATCGCTGCGCTCGCGGCCCGTGGGTGTACGGGCCGCGGAAGTAGGTTCCCGCCTCGTCGGCCGCGACATCGAGCGGCACGTCGAAGGCCACCTCGTCCGCGTCTCCGGGAGCCAGATCGACGACCTCTTGGCGGCGCTGGACACCGACGTGGATGTTGCGGTAGCCGAGGCAGGTCGTGCCGGGCAGGCGGTGCCCGACGATCCGGATCGATGCGCTCATCGCGTGCCCGGTCGTTCGAGCTGGTCGATGGGCAGGGTAAGGCAGGTTTCGGCCCGGCTGATCGGTGCGGTCGCGCCCCGGGTCGGGTACTGGCGGTAGCGGACGGACATGTGGTTCCTTTCGAGATTGAGGCGACAGGGGCAGGAGGGGGGCGAGCGTCGCGTTGATCTGAGGGGTCAACAGCAATGCGGCCCGGTTCCGGGGTGCTCGTCCCCGGGGACGGCTGGGGCTGGCTGCTTCGATCCCGGCGGCGGGGTCGGTGCGGCCGTGTGCGGGCGGCCTTGGCGTGCTGCGAGAGCGCTCCCGGCGAGCGCCGTGAGGACCGAGATCGCGGCGAGGACCGCGAGCGTGGCTGTGTGGGATTGGATCCAGTCGGAGACGATGGCGGAGAGGCCGGTGAGGCCGCCGGCGCGGCCCGCCGTCGTCGGGGCGTCGCTGGTGGCGGCCGGGTACCAGTACCAGGCCAGGTAGCCGCCGGTGAGCAGGAGAACCACGGTGGTGACCCTGGGGCCGTAGCGGGCAAGGGTGCTCACGCGGCGGGTGAGCGCGGAACCTGCTGTGGCGGTGGCCAGGGCAAGGAGCAGCAGGACGGTGGCAGACCCGGCGGCGTAGACACCGAAGACCAGGAGGACGCCGGCGAAGCTGGCGGTGGCCTGGGCCTGGGCGATGACCGCGAGGATCACTCCGAACGTGCACGACAGGGAGGCAGCTGCGTACCCGACCCCGAAGAGGGCCATCTCGAGGGTGGGCGGGAGCCCTTGGGTTGCCCGGCCGGGGATACCAGGCAACCGAAGTGAGATCGAGCGGCCCGCCAACCGGGCCACGCCGAGCAGGACCAGGAGGATGCCGACGGCGAGCCCGAGCGCGGGTGCCGCCTGGATCAGCCCGCGGGCGCCGGCGCTGACGACGATGCCCGCGGCGGCGAGCGTGCCGGTGAAGCCGACCGTGAGCGCGAGGCCTGACCGCAGGGCCCGCAGCAGCCGGACCGGTGCCGCGGAGGCGTCCGGGTCGCCGAGGGTGTGAGTGATCCAGGCCGGGAGCAGCCCGAACCCGCACGGGTTGACCGGGGCGACCATGCCGGCGGCGAAGGCCAGGGCGAGCAGTGCGCCCATGCTCAGGCTCCGGCCTTCTCGAGCTCGGCGGTGATGGTCCTGGTGCTGGGGTCGGTGCCGCGGAAGGTCACGTTGCCGTCGGCGTCGACCACGATGAGCGTGGACAGCGCAGCCACGCCGAATCGCTGGGAGAGCGCGGCGCCGGTGTCGATGGCCGCGGGCACGTGCTCGGCGTCGACGTACTCCATGAACTCCTCGATGGTCTCCTGGGACTCGCCGGGGTCCATGTCGACGGCCAAGAAGCTCGCCTCGGTGCCGGCCTTGTCGGCGGCGGTGGCGGCCTCGCCGAGGGACCGGACACCGCCCACGCATCCGCCGCAGCCGACGGAGAAGAAGAACACCGCGGTGGGCTCGCCGGTGGCGGGCAGGCTGATCTGCTGGCCGTCGACGCTGGTCACCGTGGCGGGAGAGCCCGGATCGGTGGCCGCGGCGTCGGCGTTGGTGTTGCCGCAGCCGGTGAGGGCCACTGATCCGGCCGCGAGCGCGGCGGCGATCGAGAGTGCCCGGCGGTGCGTGCGAGTGGTCGTCATCTGTGCTGCTCGTCCTTCGGGTCGACGTGTTCGTTGGCGTGCATGGGCGGGCAGCAGCCGTGGCCGGCGTCGTCGCCGCCGCTGCGGCGCCGGGAGATAGCAATCAGTGCGAGGACCACAAGCGCGATCCCGGCGCCGATCACCCACGGGTTGCGGAGGAACGCGCCTGCACCGGCGAGTGCTCCGCCGGCGACAAGCAGGGGTAGCAGGGCACAGCAGGCGACCATGAGGAGCGCGGCACCGGCTCCGAGGAGCAGGCCGTTGCCTCCCGGCTGGTCGTCGTGGTTGGACGTCATCGGTGTCCGCAATCCATTCAGTGGGTTTGGGTCAGCAGCAGCTGTGGCAGTCGTCGGCCTCGGCGGGGGTCGTCGCCTGGAGGCGGTCGAGCAGGCCGGTGGTGAGGGCGGCCCCGATCCGGTAGGCCTCGGCCACCGGGGCCACCTCGGCGTCGGGGTGGGCAACGAGCCACTCGGCCGCATCCTCGGGGGAGGTGAAGTAGTGCACCTGGTTGCAGAAGGAGGAGCGGATCGAGGTGATCTCCTCAGGGTTGACCAGGGACACCATCGCCGTGGCCGGCTCTACGCTGGTCACCCCTGCGGCGGGGTCGACGGTGACCCGGATCGGCTCCCCGCTGGCCGGGGAGACCGACTCCACGCGTGCCGGGCGGTCGAGGAGGGCGGGGAAGATCAGGGTGTCCAGAGCACACCAGGTGTAGAGCTCCTCGCCCGCGACGGTGAACCGGTGCGGGGTCGGGACAAGGGATAAACCCTGGCCGACGATCCGGCCCTGGTCGTCGTACTCGGTGTCCGGCACCGCATCCAGCCCACGCCGTACCTCCTCGAGAGTGCGGCCCGCGGCGGCGGCGAGCTGCTCGACGGTGACCGGGTCGCCCTCGACGAGCAGGCGCAGGAGCGGGATCAGCAGGCCGGCGTCGAGGCCGGTCTCCTCGGGTCGGTTGAGTCGTTGGGGCAGTTGCGTGCTGAGGTCCGACATTGCGGATGCCTCCTTCGTGATGGGGTGGGGGCTGTCTGGGTGCGGGTCAGGCGCAGCAGGACAGCTTCGAGACGTCGGTGGTGAAGGCCTTGGCGACGATCCGGATGCCCTCGGTCATGGTCAGGTAGGGCGCCCAGGCGTCGGCGGCCTCGGTGATGGTCTTGCCGAGGATGTGGACGCCGGCGGCGGCGAGCTCGCCGGCGTCCTTGGCGACCGCGGTGAGGCCGAGGATCTCGCCGGTGTCGGCGTTGGCGACCATCTTGATGAAGCCGCGGGTGTCCCGGTTGACCAGTGCCCGGGGCACGTAGTCCAGCGGCAGGACCCGGCAGTCACACCGGATCCCGGCCGCGAGCACCTGGGCCTCGGTCATCCCGACCGCACCGATCGCGGGGCCGGTGAACGTCACCCGCGGCAGCCGGGTGTAGTCGACCGACCGGTCGGTGCCGGTGAAGGCGTTCTCGGCGACCAGGGTGCCGTGGCGGGCGGCGACGTAGACGAACTCGGGGTGCCCGGTCACGTCGCCAGCCGCCCAGATCCGGGGGTTGGAGGATTGCAGCTGGTCGGTGACCACGATCTCCCCGGCATCGCCGGTCTTCACCTCGACCGCGTCGAGGTTCAGCGCGTCGGTGACCGGCCGTCGACTGAGTGCGACCAGGACCTGGTCGGCGCGGAATTCCTGCTCACCGCCCGAGACGTCTGCGGTGATGACGACCTGGCCGGTGGCGGCTTCGCGGGTCACGCGGGTCGGGACCGCGCGGCGTACCACCCGGATGCCCTCGTCGGCGAAGATCTCCTGCAGCGCGTTGGAGACTTCCGGCTCCTCCTTCGAGGCCAGCCGGGAGCGCACCAGCAGGGTGACCTTGGAGCCGAGGCGGGCGAACAGCTGGGCCTGCTCCAGGGCCACGTAGCCGCCGCCGAGCACCAGCAGCGACTCGGGGACCTCCGTCAACTCCATCGCCGTGGTCGAGGTCAGGTACCCGACCTCGTCCAGCCCGTCGATCGGCGGGGCCCACGGGCGGGACCCGGTGGCCACCAGGTAGTGCTCGGCCTCGATGGTCTCGACGGTGACGTCGGCCGCGGTGACCTCGAGCAGGGGAGCGTCCGGGGTGCCGGCGAACGCGGCGTCGCCGTGGCGGATCTGCCAGCCGTAGGAGTCGGCGACGTCGACGTACTTCTCGCCTCGGAGCGC
This sequence comes from uncultured Micropruina sp., assembly GCA_937863965.1. Taxonomy (GTDB): domain Bacteria; phylum Actinomycetota; class Actinomycetes; order Propionibacteriales; family Propionibacteriaceae; genus Micropruina. The sequence goes on along the minus strand of CALMIQ010000496.1, from coordinate 4,443 downwards.
CTCGACGAGATCCTGCTTGCCGCCGACCAGCGCGGCCATGTCCACCGGGTCGGCGATCGTGGCGATGCCCGGGAACCGGGTCGACGCGTCCGCGGCGACGTGGCGGGCCTCGGCGGCCGCGATCAATGCCTTCGACGGGATGCACCCGGTGTTCACGCACGTGCCCCCGATGGTGCCGCGCTCGACCATCACCACCGCCTTGCCCAGCGCTGTGGCGCGGATGGCCGCGGCGAACGCCGCGCCACCCGACCCGATCACCGCGAGGTCGACTTTCGACTGCATCCGGATTCCTCCGCGTTTCGTTGGGATGTGCGCCTGATGCGGCCATACTGGACCTTCCAGTACAGGGGAAGGTCAAGTGTGACCCGCGAGCTAGGAGGATCGGATGCGGATCGGGGAGTTCGCCGAAACGGCCGGGACGACGACCAAGACGCTGCGGTTCTACGAGGACCAGGGGCTGCTGCCGCCCACTGAGCGCACCCCAGCCGGGTACCGCGACTACGGGCCCGAGGCGGCGGCCCGGATCGACTTCATCCACCGCGGCCAAGCCGCCGGGCTGACCCTCGCGCAGATCCGCCAGATCCTCGACATCCGCGACCACGGCCACGCCCCCTGCGGCCACGTGCGTGACCTGCTCGATGCCCGCCTGATCGACATCGATCAACAGATCACCCAGCTGACCGCTCTGCGCGACAACATCGCCGCACTCCGCGACGACGCCGCGGAACCGGATCCCGACACCTGCAGCCCCGACCAGGTCTGCCGCTACCTGTAGTAGCTACCAGACCGACTGATCGCTCCAGCGGGCCCGACACGCGTCAACTCTCAATCACGCCGGCGGCGGCCCAGGACAGAACGACCCGGAAGATTGGGACCGAGTCAAGCCGTCGTGGTGGTCCTGGAACGCGTTGCCACAGCCACACGCGTAGGGGCATCCACTCATACCTGGCCTGACGCTGTGAGCTCCTCGGCCTGCGTGAGGGACAGGTGCGCGACAACGCCGAAGTTGGCATAGCCGCCATAGCCGACGTGCACGGCTTCGAACCAGCGCCGCTCGGGTGGCAGTTCCCGGAGCCTGTCGACGAGGTCGGTGGCGGCCCGGTCTGCGGCCTGGTGAGGTTCCCACGGGCCGAGCACGTCGCGGAGGAGACAGCGGCCGGCGCGACCGGTGTCGTGGTCGACCCAGCGCACCGCCCGGGTCTCGATCGCGGTGACCACGATCCGGGCGGGCAGCCGATCTTTGGTGCGTGGCCGCGCCGCATACGCCCGGCCGACCTCGATATCGCGACCGCGCATCAGGTCTCCTCGTCGTCGGCGGCGGGATCACGCAGGGGCCGCAGCCCCGCTCCGGCCGGCGCGGCGAAGCTGTACCGGCCGAGCATGTTGATGTGGGCATGGCCCAGCGGCGACAGCCGGGCGACGTCTGCGTCGGACAGCTCATGGCCGGCAGTGCGCACACTGTCCACCGCAGCGTCGATGTAGCGGGTGTTCCACAACACCACGGCGTTAACGACCAGACCGAGTGCGCCGAGCTGGTCCTCTTGTCCTTCACGGTAGGACTGGCGCAGCTCACCGCGTTGGCCGTGGAAGATCTTCCGGGCCAGCCGGTGGCGTGATTCCTGCACGGTGAGCTGGCGATGCACGCTGCGCCGGTAGCCCTCGTCGACCGGGTCGATCAGCGCCAGCAGGTGCAGCGTCTTGGCGATCCGCCCGTACTCGGCAAACGCCTGCCCAAGGGCCGACGGGTGTCCGTCGCGGCCCAGCATCCGCAGCAGGTCGTAGGCCCGGACCCGGTGGGTGACCAGGGACCCGGCCACCCGAAGCATGTCGGGCCAGTGCGCCCGGATCTTGTCCAGGTTGACCTTGTTCCGGGCGAGTCCGTTCACCAGGCCGTAGTCGCCGGACGGTGCGCCGGGCAGGTCTGCCCGCCAGAACCGCTGGTCGGAAAGGTCAGCGATCCGCGGGGAGAACCGGTATCCGAGCATCCGGAACAGCCCGAACACGATGTCGGAGTACGACGCGGTGTCGGTGGCCACCATGTCCGGTTTCGGCCCGGCGTCGAGGTTCAGCAGCGTGTCCAAGATGTGCAGCGAGTCGCGCATCGTGCCCGGTACGACGACGGCGCCGATGCCGGCGACCTGGTCGTTGACCGCGTTCAGCCAGGTCACGCCGCGGCGTAGTCCGAAGTAGCGAGGACTGGGGGCGGCATTGATCGTCTGCACTGGCACCACGAACCGCAGCCCGTCGACCGAGGCGATCAGGCCACCGCCCCACAGCTGCGCCACACCGACACTCGCCTGGGCCTCGATCAGCCGGGCGTTGGCCGCGGAGTGGGTCTCAGCCCGCAGGTAGTTCTGGTCGACGTGGGAGAGCCGGTCGCGGGTCAGCGCCGGCACCGCCGGCTTGGTAACCGGGGTCAGCCCCACGTTGCAGGCCTCAGCCACCAGCAGCGCCGCTACGCTGACCGGCAGATCCTCCATCCGGGTGCCGAGCTCGCCAACGTGGACATACTCGTCGAGGAACCCGGTCCACGCCTGCACCTCCAACAACAACTCGGGCAGGTCGATTGGCGGCAGCATCCCCGCGACCAGTGCACGCAGCTCGGTCAGCGAGGCTGGTTCCCCGATCGCCTCCAGCCGCTCGACCGACAGCCGCACCCGCCCCTCGGCTCCGGCCGGCACGATCCGGACGCTGGCATCGGGTCCGGCCGCCTCGAGCCGCTGAGCCAGGGTCTGCCACGCGGTGTCCAGCGCGGCGGCCAGCTCGGCCAGGTGCTCGTCGACTGGTTCGGTCAGGCCGAGGCCGGTCAGAACCTCGCCGCTGACAGCGCGCCAGGCGGTGCCGTCGAGCAGTTGTGCCCGGGGATCGGCCCACCGCACGGACGGAGCCGCGAACACGTCGCGGCGGCGAAGTGCCCGGTGCAGCTGCTCCAGCACGCACAGCACGTAGGCGTCACGGTCGACCGCACCCGCGGGCAGGTCGGGGTTGGTGAACACCGCCCGCCGCCACGCCGGCATCACCACATCCTCGGCGACGTCGGCTCGGGTCAGCGGCCGGACCGACGTCCGGCGCCGGGCAAGGTCGGGCAACCTGCGCACCTCCCGCAGCAGGTCCTGGCCCGCGGGAGTGGCCTGCAGTGGCAGCGCCTCGGCCAGCAGCTCCAAGAATGGCCGGACCACGCCGTACTTGGCGGTCAGCGCCTCCCGCATCGCGGCCTCACCCGAGTAGTCGTCCGGGACCAGCTCGTCCACCAGGGCCGCGGCCGCGGTGACCTGTTCACGCGGGGCGACCTGCTCAACAACCGCCCACGCCGCCGCGACATCAAGCTGTCCGGCGGCATGGGCTCCCGCCTCGTCGAGTGCGGCCAGCAGCGCCCGCGCCGTACGGGCCAGCGTCACCGAGGCCTTCTCCAGGCGCGGCATCCACGCCAGCCGCTCCGAGGCCGACGAACGTCTCGCCGCGCTGATCAACCGGGTCGCCATCAACACGTCGAACAGGTCCAGAGCGTCGTCGACCGCCGCTGTCTCCAACGCCTGAGCGGTGGCCAGCAGCGTGGCGGTCCGTCGCGGCTCGGCCAGCAACTTGATAGCCGGCGCCTTCGCGGTCAGCCCGTACCGCGCCAACGTGACAAGACGGCTCGGCGGCACCGTCGGCGTCACCGCGGTGCGCGCACCCACGCTCAACACGTCCGAGACCCTGTCCAAGGCGGCGGTCATCGCCTTCCCCGACGTCCGGGTCGGGGACCGGCGCAGCCGCTCCAACTCGGAGAACCGCTGCCCATCCACGACCTGCAGCAAGCCCAGCAACCTCCCAGGCATCTCCGGATCCGCACCCGCCGCGGCCTCGGCGAGGGTCCGGTGCATCCGGTCTGCGGCATCCTCTCGCACACTCGCGACCAGCCGCGCCAACACGCTCGCTCCCGGCAGCAGCACCCGTTGCCGGCGCAGCCACGCCACCGACTGATTGAACAGCGCCAACTGGCCCTCGGTATGTGTCCACGCGCGGCCGGCCACGAACTCCCTCAGTCCGGCCGCCGCACCGGGATCGGAGAAGTCCCGAAACCCGTACAAGTCCCGGATCTCCCGCCCATGCTCGTGCTGGGTCGGTAACCGTTCGGTGTAGCGCTTCACCACCGACGGGTCGTCGATCCCCAGCTGGGCCGCGAGGTAATCCACCACTGGCCACGGCACAGCGAGCGGATCGGGCAAGAACGTGCCCAGATACCGCACCGTGCCCAACTGCAGAGCGAAGCCCAGCTGGTTGTGTGCGCTCCGCCGTTTCGCGATCAGATCCAGATCCGCGTCATCGAGGAAGAAGAACCGCTCCAGCTCCGGCCGCGACGGAACACCGTCGAACCGGCCGTACGCCGCCACCTGCTCATCGCTCAAGAACTCCACCGGCACGAGCGAAGAACCTAGCCGTACATCAGCCCACCCGGCACCC
>CALMIQ010000495.1 GCA_937863965.1 uncultured Micropruina sp. | reverse complement strand
AGCGGGCGCCGGACGGCGGCTACTCCGAGCCGCACCGCCCGATCCTGGTCGAGGAGAAGTTCGCCCTCACCCAGCACGCGCAGGGCAAGGCGCTGCAGGCGGCACCCTCCACCGATCAGCACGGCGTGGCCGAGAAGGGTGCCGGCATCGGCAGGCTGCGGGCGCTGCTGTCCCGCTGGTACTTCGCCGGCGTGATCAGCAAGCCGACCGCCGACGAGATCGCCGAGGCCGACCATCACGCCGAGGGCCACGACGCCGACCACGAGGTCGGTGCCGGGGACAAGCCCGAGGTGACCAGCCACTGACCCTCCCGCCTCAGCCGATGCCGTCCGTACGCGGGCGGCATCGCTGCTTCTCAGAGGCGATGCGGGGTCGCTCGCCGGCGTCGGTTGCCGGACGGCGGGTCGCTCTCGGCGGCCGTGGCTGGACGCGGGTGGCTCGCCGGCATCCGTGGTGGACGGCGGGGTGTTGCCGCCGGCGGCCGTTGCTTGGACGGCGGGTCGCTCGCCGACGGCCGTCGCTGGGACGCGGGCCGTTCGCCGGCGTCCGTGGCCGGGACGGCGGGGTCACCGCCGTCGGCCGCCCCGCGCGACCCGGTCCCCCGCCCGCACGGTCGCCCCGGGCGCGATCCGGGCGTCGGCACCGATCACCAGCAGTTCGTCGTCGGTCGGCAGATCGCCCGCGATCCGGGCCTCCGCCCGCGCACCTGCGCCGAGGACGGCGCGGTCGTCCACGATCGCGTACCGAACACGGGCGCCGGTCCGCACCACGACGTCGCTGAACAGGACGGAGTCGCGCACCACCGCATCCGCCTCGACCACCGTGCCCGGGCCCAGCACACTCCGCTCGACACGCCCGGCGATCCGGCAGGCCGGGCTGATCAAGCTGTCGGAGATCCGGGCACCACTCTCGATGTAGGCAGGCATCCGCGGCACGTCGTGGGTCAGGATCGGCCACGACCCGTCGTCCAGCTGAAGATCGGACCTACGGTTGCGTCCACGGGCCAGCAGGACGTCACGGTGGGCTTCGAAGTACGCCTCCGGGCGTCCGACGTCCTTCCAGTAGCCGTCCAGGTCGAAGGCCCGCACCTTGCCCCGTTCGATGAGCGCGGGCAGCAACCGGTCGCCGAAGTCGCCCAGTTCGGCGCCGTCGTCGTGAACCGTCAGCTGTTCGAGGACGTCCAACACCACCTCGGTGTCGTAGACGAAGATCTCGGTGGCCACCCGGCCGTGAGCCGGGTCGTCGGGCTTGACCGCGACACCGGTGACCCGGCCCTGGGTGATCTCCAGGACGGCGTGGTGGCTCGCCCGCTCCGGGGAGACGGTGGTCGTCACCACCGTCGCCTCCGCCCCGTTGGCCCAGTGGTCCTCCACCACGCGGGTGTAGTCGAGCTTGTAGATGTGGTCGGCGCTCATCACCAGCAGGGCCTTCGACCGCTCGCGGGCGATCAGCTCTCGGTGCGCGTACAGCGCGTGGGCATTCCCGGCATGCCAGCCCGCCTCACCGGTGGACTCCTGTTGCGGCGAGACCACGCGCAGGCCACCGTGGCTCCGGTCGAGGTCCCAGGCCCGGCCGCCGGCCAGCACGTCCAGAATGCTCTGCGTCTCGTACTGGACGAACACCCAGACGTCATCGATCCCGCTGTGCCGCAGGTTGGAGAGGGCGAAGTCCAACAGGCGATAGGCGCCGGCGAACGGGAGCGCCGGCTTGGCGCGATCGTCGGTGAGCACGCCCATACGACTGCCCTGGCCACCGGCGAGCACCAGCGCGAGGACGTCAGGTCGGCGCATCCCGCCATCCTATGGGCCCCGACGCGTCGGCGACCGCTACGATTCCGGCGTGCGTTTCCTGAATCCCGTGCCCTCCTATGACCTCACCTACGACGACGTGTTCATGGCGCCGCGTCGTTCCTCGGTGACCTCGCGGCTCGATGTGGACCTGACCAGCACCGATGTGCTGCGGCTTCCGCTGCCGCTGGTGGTGGCCAACATGACCGCGATCTCCGGACGCCGGATGGCCGAGACCGTCGCCCGCCGCGGCGGCGTCGCGATCATCCCCCAGGACCTGCCCACCACGATCGTCGCCGAGACCATCGGCCGGGTGAAGCAGGCGCACACGGTGTTCGACACCCCCGTCCACGTCTCCCCCACCACCACCATCGGCGAGGCCCTCAACCTCCTCCCCAAGCGCGCCCACGGCCTCGTCGTGGTCGTCGAGGACGGCGCCCCGATCGGCCTGCTGGGGCCGTCCGAGGCGGCCGGGCTGGACCGCTTCGTCCAGGTGCACGAGGCGATGACCACCGACCTGACCCTGGTCGAGCCGGACACTCCCCCGTCCGTGGTGTTCGAGCTGCTCAGCACCCGGCGGCAGCGGGTGGCGCTGGCGGTGCGGGACGGACGCCTGGCCGGCCTGATGACCGTCAAGGGCGCGCTGCGGGCCACCCTGTACCCGCCCGCCCTGGACGCCGGCGGCCGGCTGAAGGTGGGCGCCGCCGTGGGCATCTCCAAGGACGTCGAGCGGCGCGCGTCCGACCTGATCGATGCCGGTGCCGACGTGCTGGTGATGGACACCGCGCACGGGCATCAGGAGCGGATGATCGAGGGTCTGCGGGTGGTCAGGGAGATGCTGGTCGCCCGGGGCAGCACCGTCCCGGTGGTCGCCGGCAACGTGGTGACCGCCGAGGGCACCGCCGACCTGATCGAGGCCGGCGCCGACGTGGTCAAGGTCGGGGTCGGCCCGGGCGCGATGTGCACCACCCGGATGCAGACCGGGGTGGGGCGTCCGCAGTTCTCCTCGGTGCTGGAGTGTGCCGCCGAGGCGAACGCGGCCGGCAAGGCGATCTGGGCCGACGGCGGCGTCCGGCACCCGCGGGACGTGGCGCTCGCGCTGGCCGCCGGTGCGGGGGCGGTGATGATCGGCTCCTGGTTCGCCGGCACCCATGAGTCGGCCGGCGACCTGGTCACCGACCACGACGGGCGTCCGTACAAGGAGTCGTTCGGCATGGCGTCCGCCCGGGCGGTGCGGATGCGGACCCGCGAGCAGTCCCGGTTCGAGCGGGCCCGCGCGGCCCTGTTCGAGGAGGGCATCTCGCATTCCCGGATGTACCTGGACGCCGAACGCCCCGGCGTCGAGGACCTGATCGACTTCATCGTCGCCGGCGTCCGTTCCAGCTGCACCTACGCCGGCGCCCGCAACCTGACCGAGTTCGCCGAGAACGCCGTGGTCGGCATCCAGTCGGCGTCCGGCTTCAACGAGGGACGCCCGCTGCACTCCAGCTGGTGACCCCTCCCCGTCCGCCAGTAAGGCCCTCCCTAATCAGTTTGGCCCTCCCGTCGACGGGAGGGCCAAACTGATTAGGGAGGGCCTTTCTCAACGCTGGACGCCGCCGGCCATACTCGGGCGGCCAACGCCCGCCTGATGCGGTCCTGGACGAGGCCGGGGACCTGCAGCTCCTTCCAGATCCATCGGACGACGGTGTATCCCTCGTCGGCGA
>CALMIQ010000494.1 GCA_937863965.1 uncultured Micropruina sp. | reverse complement strand
CTAGGGGTATTCGTCTTGACCTCGCTGTGTCGCAGCCATAGCTTGAGGCAGAGGGGAGCCCGTCGAGTGAGGCTCCCGCAAGCGATCCAATTGAGGATCCTCATGCGTGCTAAAGCACTTGTGGCCGTGGCATTCGCGGCCGCACTCTCGTTGGTCGGCTGCAGCTCCGGCGCCCCGGCCGCAAGCCAACCGGCGACCGCGTCGGCGCCCGCGGGCGGCGCGGGCGGCGAGGTCGGTGTCTTCACCTGGTGGGCGGATGGTTCCGAGAAGGTCGGCCTGCAGGCCCTGGAGACGCTGTTCAAGGAGAAGTACCCGAACAACACCTTCGTGAACCTGGCCGTCGCCGGTGGCGCGGGCAGCAATGCAAAGGCGAAGCTGGCGGCCGACCTGCAGAACAACAACCCGCCGGATTCGTTCCAGGGGCACGCCGGTGCCGAACTCCAGGACTACATCCGGGCCGACCAGATCGAGCCGGTCAATGACGTCATCGACTCCCTGGGCGCCGCGACGGTCTTCCCACAGAACCTGCTCGATCTGCTGACCGTGCAGGGCAGCATCTACTCGGTGCCGTCCAACATCCACCGCGCCAATGTGGTGTGGGCGAACCCTACGGTGCTGCAGAAGGCGAACATCACCGCTGAGCCGGCCGACCTGGACGCCTGGATCGCCGACATGGACAAGCTGAAGGCAGCCGGCGTCTCGACCCCGCTCAGCATCGCCGGCACCTGGACCCAGGTGCAGCTGTTCGAGACCGTGCTGATCGCCGACCTGGGCGTCGACGAGTACAACAAGCTGTTCGCGAGCGGCGCCAACTGGGAATCCGACGGTGTCAAGAAGGCCGTCGCGCACTACGCCAAGCTGCTCAGCTACGCCAACACCGCCTCCGACGGCGACGACTGGCCGGGCGCCACCGACATGGTGATCGACGGCAAGGCCGCCTACAACGTGATGGGCGACTGGGCGGTGGCCCAGTTCACCCTCAAGGAGAAGAAGGACGGCGTCGACTACACCTACTTCCCGGTGCCCGGCAGCAAAGGCGTCTTCGACTTCCTGGCCGACTCGTTCACGCTGCCGAAGGGTGCCAAGAACGCCGCCGGCGCCAAGGATTGGCTGGCACTGATCGGATCCGCCGACGGGCAGAAGGCGTTCAACCTGGCCAAGGGTTCCATCCCGGCCCGCACCGACGTCCCGTCGACCGACTTCCCGCCGTACCAGCAGTCGGCGATGGCGGCGTTCAAGTCGGACAAGATCGCCCCGTCCATCGCCCACGGCGCGGCCGTCAGCCAGTCCTGGAACTCCGATATCAGCTCCGCGATCTCGAAGTTCTACGGCTCGAAGAACCAGGCGACGCTGATCGCCGACCTGGTCGCCGCGTCCAAGAAGCACGCGGCCTGACCCGATTCGCCCGGGGTGCGTCCGGTTCCGTGCCGGACGCACCCCGCCGATCTGAGGAGGCCGGATGCGACGGCTGCGTACCTGGGGGCCCGGCCTGCTGCTGGTGAGTCCTTCGATCATTCTGGTCGGCATCTTCGTGTACGGGCTGATCGGCGTGAACGTGCAGACCTCCCTCGCCGAAACCCGCGACCGGATCACCGGCCGAATCACCAATCCCGGCGGGATGGCCAATTACGTCAACCTCCTGGGCGACGACCGCTATCAGCACGCCCTGTGGAACCTGCTGGTGCTCACCGTGGTGTTCATGACCGGCACCATGCTGTTCGGCCTGTTGTGGTCGGTACTGCTCGAGCGGGGCGTCAACGGCGAGGGCGTGTTCCGTTCGATCTACCTCTTCCCGATGGCGATCTCGTTCGTGGCGGCGGGCATTGCCTGGCGCTGGCTGCTCTCGCCGGCGCAGGGGCCCGATCAGGCGATCGGGCTCAACCAGCTCTTCCTCAAACTCGGCATGCCCTGGCTGCAGAGCAGTTGGTGGTCGGACCCCGGTCCGTTCAACATGGCGGCGATGGCGATCCCGGCGATCTGGCAGCTGTCCGGCTACATAATGGCGTTGTTCCTGGCCGGCTTCCGCGGGATCTCGGACGACCAGCGCGAGGCGGCTCGGGTGGACGGCGCCAGTGAGTGGCAGGTGTATCGCCACGTTCTCTTCCCGCAGATCTCGCCCGTGGCGCTGTCGGCGCTGATCATCCTCGGCCACATGTCGATGAAGATGTTCGACCTGATCTACTCGATCGCGGGCGCCAACTCCTACACCGCGGAAGTCCCGGCGACGTTCATGTGGATCCAGCTGTTCCCCCAGTCGAACCCGACCGGCGCCGCCGCCAACGCCACGGTCATTCTGGCGATCGTCGCCGTGGTGGTCATCCCCTACCTGATCTACACCAGTCGCACCGAGAAGGACGGCCGCTGATGACCGCCGTCATCGACGCCCTCGAGGCGCCCCCGGCACCGGCACCACGGCACGGACGACGGCACCTCACGCCGGCGAAGGCGGTGCAGTTCGTCCTGCTGTTGCTGTTCGCCTGCGTGGTGCTGATCCCGCTGTACGTGGTGCTGGTGACCAGCTTCAAGGGCGGCGCGGACGTCTCCGCGTCCACCGCCTGGGACCTGCCGCACATCTTCTCGGTCGACGGCTGGGCCTCGGCGATCTCGCGGTTGGCCCCCGCCCTGGGCCGCTCGCTGGTGCTGGCGATATCGGCGGCCGTGCTCTCGTCCATTCTGGGTTCACTGAACGGGTATGTCTTCGCCAAGTGGAAGTTCCCGGGGGCCGATATCGTCTTCACCGCTTTCCTGTTCGGCATGTTCATTCCCTACCAGGCGGTGATGATCCCGCTGCAGAGGATGCTGCTCGACCTGCAGACCCACGGATTCGGCTGGATCGACGGCATTCCGAAGCTGATCCTGGTGCACACCATCTACGGCATCCCGATCTGCACCCTGATCTTCCGCAACTATTACGCGACCGCGGTGCCCAACGAGATCCTCGAGGCCGCCCGGGTGGACGGCGCCGGAATGCTGCGCATCTACTGGTCCATCGTGTTGCCGGTGTCGATTCCCGGTTTCGTGGTCACCCTGATCTGGCAGTTCACCTCGGCCTGGAACGACTTCCTGTTCGCCCTCTTCCTCACCTCATCGCGCAACGGCCCGGTGACGTATGCCCTGCAGGAACTCGCCGGTGGCCAGAACCCGGACTACCCGTCGATCATGGCCGGCGTCCTGGTGGCCTCACTGCCCACCCTGCTGGTCTACATAGCGCTCGGGCGCTACTTCATCAGCGGCCTGATGAGCGGCTCCGTGAAGTAACAGACGCGGCTTGCTGCGTCGCCGAGCCCCGCGCGTCCGCCATCCGCTTCCCTAACTA
>CALMIQ010000493.1 GCA_937863965.1 uncultured Micropruina sp. | reverse complement strand
TCCGACCTCGGACGCCGGTGAGATTACGTCAGATTCGGCACCCGCCTGAGGCGGGCGAGGCGAGAGCCTCCTTGAATCTGACGTAATCTCGCACGGCTCGGCCGAGCGGGGGGGACCACTGCACGAAGTCCCGGGAGCGCTCCCGGCACGAATGCTGTGGATAACTGCCTCTCGCCGCTCCATGACGTGCTCCGGTCTGCTGCGATGTGGTCGTGGACGACGACCTCATGATGCTCACCACCGTGATGGGACTGAACAACGGCGTGCTGCGCGCCCGCGATCATCGACGATCGCGCGTGACCTTCAACCGCTTGGTACGCACCGGCGCGCTCGTCCGCGTGCTACCGGGCACCTTCGTGGACGCCCGCCTGCTGACCAGCAGGCGCACCCGTTGCGCGGCCGCGCTGGCCACCTACCCGGGGTCGCTGTTGTGGGGTTCGGACGCCGTGGCCGCCGTCAGCGGCACCCTGGACGAGTCCCCGTTCAGCGACCGCGACCCCGTCCGACTGGTTCACGCGCAGTCCCGCTACGCGGCGCCCGGCGTGACCTGGACGCGTCGCCGGGTGCCGGCCGAGCACACCTCTCGCGTGGACGGGCTGCGCTGCCCCTCGGCCCGCTACCTTGCCGCCGAGGCCGCCGCACGGGACGAGGGCGCGCTCATCGAGCGCTTCCTCCGTGGCGGACGGCTCGAGCCCACGGAGCTGCCCGGCGTCCTTCCGGCCCTCGCCGGGACGCCGCGCCACCAGGAGCGGTGCCGCATCGTCCGAGCCAGCGTCGACAACCCATGGTCCGGCGGCGAACGAAAGCTGCAGGAACTGCTGCGACGCAACCGGATCACCGGTTGGCTGGCGAACTCGGAGCTGGTGATCGGCGGACGCCGCTACTTCCCCGACGTGTTGTTCGAGGCGGCCCGGCTCGTCGTCGAGTTCGACGGTTACGCGGTGCATGCCAAGCCTGAGGTCTTCGAGTCCGACCGGAGTCGTCAGAATGACCTGGTCATCGCCGGCTACCGCGTCCTCCGCTACACCTGGAAGCAGCTCAACGATGAGCCCGGAAGGTTGGTGGCGCAGCTGCGCACCGTCCTCGCCGGTGAGATTACGTCAGATTCGGCAGACGCTCGAGGCCGATGAGGCGCAAGCGCCGTGGAATCTGACGTAATCTCACACGCCCTGCCGGCCACGGGCCTTCCAAGCAGCACAGAACCCGGGCGGATTCGCCCGGGTTCTGGGTTACGTCGCGGCCGGGTCGGACGACGCGCGCGGCGACTCATGTCTGATCGCGAGCCGGCTGAGGTCGGTCGAGGGTCAGAAGGCGTAGACCGGCTGGCTGCCGTAGGGGATGTGGTCGGTGTCGACGATGTCCTTGCCGAGGGGCACGCAGGTGACCGGGATCATCTTGATGTTGGCGATGGCCAGCGGGATGCCGATGATGGTCACCGCCTGGGCGGCGGCGGTCACCAGGTGGCCGATGGCCAGCCAGAGCCCGGCGATCAGGAACCAGATGATGTTGCCGAGGGCGGAACCGACGCCCGCCCCGGGCTTGCGGACGATGGTCTTGCCGAACGGCCACAACGCATAGGCGGCCATCCGGAAGGAGGCGATCCCGAACGGGATGGTGATGATCAGGATGCAGGCCAACAGCCCGAAGAAGAAGTAGCCGATGGCCAGCCAGAGGCCGCCGAAGATCAGCCAGATCAGATTGAGCAGGGTGCGCATGAGTGAGGTATGTGCCTTTCGTGGGACGCGGTCGAGCCCGCCTTCCCAGTGTGACCCAGCCGACCCGCCGACCCGGCCATTCCGGACATCGTTCAGGGTTATGCCAGGGAGCCGGCAGACCCATGGCCGCACCCCGGGCCGGTGTGGCATCGAACCCGGGCCGGACGCCGGCGGCGCACCTTCCCGCGATGGACGCGGCCCGGGCGCGATTCCGTCGGTGCCCTAACCTGGCCGGCATGGTCGAGACGCGTCCGGGGGTGCAGCGTGAGGTCGTCTCCTTCGTCCGCCGCAGCGCCCGGATGAACCCGAGCCAGGAGAAGGCCTGGAACGAGCACGCCGACTGGGTGGTCCGGGTGCCGGCCCGGCACACCTCCACCTCGGTGGCACCGGACACCCGGATCGACTGGCCGGCCGTCTTCGGCCGCCAGGCTCCCCTGGTGGTGGAGATCGGCGGCGGCACCGGCGACGTGATCGCGTCCGTCGCCGCGGCCCATCCCGAGCGCAACCACCTGGCCTTCGAGGTCTTCGAGCCGGCGGTTGCCAGCACCCTGTCCAAGTGCGCGCGGGCGGGCGTCGACAACGTCCGGGTGGTGGTGGCCAACGCCGTGGACGCCCTGGGCACCCTGATCGACGACCATGCGCTCGCCGAGCTGTGGACCTTCTTCCCCGACCCGTGGCCGAAGAAGCGGCACCACAAGCGGCGGCTGGTGTCGCGTCCGTTCGCCGACCTGGTGGCCGCCAAGCTGGCCGGCGACGGCGTCTGGCGGCTGGCCACCGACTCCGACGACTACGCCCTGGCGATGCGCGCGGTGCTCGACGACCATCCGCTGCTGGTGAACCGCTATGACGGCTGGGCGCCGCGGTGGGAGGATCGTCCGCGGAGCAGGTACGAGGCCAAGGGAATCGCGGCCGGGCGGAGGATCCACGACCTGTGCTACGGCATCCGAGAAGGGGGACGGCGGTGAGGCTGCGCCTCGACATCGCCTACGACGGCACCGAATTCCACGGCTGGGCCGCCCAGCGCGGGCTGCGCACCGTGCAGGAGGAGCTGGAGGCGTGGATCCCGCGGGTGCTGCGGCTGAGCGAGCCGGTCAGCCTGACCTGCGCCGGCCGCACGGACGCCGGGGTGCACGCCCGCGGCCAGGTCGTCCACCTGGACCTGCCCGAGGTCGCCGACATCGACCGGACCATCGCCGACCTCGCCTACCGGCTGCGCAACGTGCTGCCCGCCGACCTGGTGGTGCGCCGGGTCAGCCTCGCCCCACCCGGGTTCGACGCCCGGTTCTCGGCGATCTGGCGGCGCTACGTGTACCGGATCGCCGACTCCACCCCCGATCCGCTGCTGCGGATCCACGTGACGCCGCTGCGCACCGAACTCGACCTGCAGCGGATCAACGCCGTCGCGTCCCGGCTGACCGGCCTGCACGACTTCGCCGCCTTCTGCAAGCAGCGCGAGGGGGCGACGACCATCCGCAACCTGCTGCAGCTGTCCGCCCGGCGCACCTGGGGCGACGTCGCCGAGATCACCGTGCGCGCGGACGCCTTCTGCCACTCGATGGTGCGCTCGCTGGTCGGCGCGCTGGTCGCGGTCGCCACCGGACGCCGGGACGCCGCCTGGATGGTCGGCCTGCTGGACGCCGGCGAGCGGGTCGGTGAGATCCGGGTGATGCCGCCCGGTGGTCTGACCCTGGAGGAGGTCGGCTACCCGCGCGATCGCGAACTGGCGGCCCGCGCCGCCGAGGCCCGCGCCCGGCGCACCCTGGACACCGCGGAGTCACCCGCGTGAGCCACTACTTCACCGAGCCGGCGGCGGCCGAGAAGCGGCGCGGCGTCGACGTCCGGTTCTGGGACACCGATTGGCGCTTCAGCACGGCCAACGAGGTATTCTCCGCCGACGGGCTCGACCTGGGCACCGCCGTCCTGCTGCGCTCGGCGGCGCCCCCCGCGGGTGCCACCAGGTTGCTCGACCTGGGTTGCGGCTGGGGCGTCCTGGCCGTCGCGCTGGCCACCGCCTGTCCGGGCGCGATCGTGGACGCCGTCGACGTCAATCCCCGCGCGCTGGCGCTGTGCGCCGACAACGCCCGGGCACACCGGGTGGGCGACCGCGTCCGTCCGCTGCTGCCCGAGGACGCGGACCCGGACGCCCGCTACGACGAGATCTGGTCCAATCCGCCGATCCGGATCGGCAAGCAGGCGTTGCACGACCTGCTGCTCAGCTGGCTCCCCCGGCTGAACCCGGACGGCGTCGCCCGGCTGGTCGTGGGCCGCAACCTGGGCGCGGACTCGCTGCAGCGCTGGCTGATCGAGCAGGGCTGGGAGTGTCAACGCACGGCCAGCGCCAAGGGGTTCCGGGTGTTCGCCGTGACCCGCGCCACCGAGACCCGTTGACCGCACCGTCGCCACCCGCGGACGGCGCCGGCTCTGCTCGGTGAGTTCAACCGGCGAGTACCAATCGGCGAGCGCGGGGCCATAGGGTTGGTGCGTTGGGGCAGACTGCCTGCGCATGGCAGGGGCGGACCACCTGCCCATCGCGGAGAATGGAGAATGGCGTGGCTGACCAGAATGCCGATGGCGGCAAGTTCATCGATGACCTGGTCACGAAGGCCAAGGACGTGGGTGAACACGTCCGTGAGTTCGCCGAGGACGCGTTCGACCACGCCAAGGGCTTCGCATCGGGCGCGGGCGAGAACATCAAGGAGTTCACCTCGCACGCCGGCGAGAACATCAAGGGCCTCGCCGGAACCGCGGGCGAGAACATCAAGGGCCTCGCCGGAACCGCGGGCGAGAACATCAAGGGCCTCGCCGGAACCGCCGGCGAAAACATCAAGGATCTCGCCGGGACGGCGCGCGAGAAGGGTCAGCAGGCCTTCGACGGCATCAAGCAGAAGCTGGGCAGCGATTCCGTCCATGGCCAGCTCACCGAGGTCAAGGACGCCGCCGCGGAAGCCGTCGAGCACGCCAAGGACGTCACCGCGGGCACCGTCACCGCCGCCAAGGAAGCCGTCAGCGACGCGGTCGGCACCGTCAAGGACGCCGTCGTGGACGCGGTCGACACCGCCAAGGAAGTCGCGGATGTCATGTATGGCGAGCCGGTCAAGGGCGGCGAGAAGCCCGCGCCCGACCAGGACTGACCGACCGGCCGGGACGTGAACG
>CALMIQ010000492.1 GCA_937863965.1 uncultured Micropruina sp. | reverse complement strand
GCGAGGACAAGGCCCTCGAGATCGCCGAACGACTCGTCGGCGTGGTCCGGGACCGGCTGAGCCTTTAGCTCGCCGTGCCCGGGCGGCCGGGCACCGTTCGGGCCTGGTGGGCTCAGCGCGCCGCCGCGCGCAGCGGACGCTGGTGTGCGGCCTCGACCACGATGGCCCGGTCGTTGCCCGGGTCGTCCGGGTCGTACCAGAGCCGGGTGGCCTGGCCGTTCACCAGCGGATCGGACTGCTGGATCAGGCACAGCCGTTGCACCCAGCGCTGCTGCCCGAACCGGTCGGTGAAGGCGAAGGTGACCGTGGTGAGGATCTTCGACGAGGTGTGGAAGAAGTCGTAACCCTGGTCGCTCACGGTGGCGGTGGTCACCGTGCCGGTGCGAATGAGCTCCTCTTCGCGACGGACCTGCCGGCGCCTGCTGGCCGCCGCGATGACGCCCAGGACCAGGGACGCCGTCCCGAGCGCGATCAGCACGGCCGCGATCAGCACCGCCGGGCCGGGGCCGCCGAATCGGCTCGCCACCGTCCACAGGCCGATGCCTCCACCGAGCAGTGACGCCGCCCAGCCATGGCCGAGCCCGAGGTTCGCGCTCTTCATCACCACGAACATCCAGGCGATCTCGCCGCCGATGGTGAGGATCATCCCGGCGACGATGCCCACCGGGTACTGCCAGAGCAGGTCCGCCTCGTCGAAGGACGTCAGCGACATGCCGCCCCAGCCGAGGCCGAGCCCGAAGCCGCCGGCGAATCTCGCGACCAGCAGGACCGCCGCGACGGCGGACGAGGGCGGCCGCCGCCGGCGGCGGAGCTGGACGATGGCCGGGTCGATGGTGCTCATCGCCGGTCTCCTCTCAGTGGGTCCGGGCCTGGACGAGCACGTCCCGCTCGTCGGAGGGCAGGTATTTCACGCCGACCACGGCGCCGGGCTGCAGGCCGGGCAGCGCGATCGCGGGCAGCGCCTTGCGGACCGTGGTGTCGAACCGGGTACCGTCCGGACGGGTCACCCTCAGCTGGAGCTCGATCACCGCGAGATCACCCTGCACCTCGCCGGTCGGCCTCATCGTCAGCACCACCGCCCGCGCTCCGACACCGTGCTGTGCGGCCTCGAACTGCCGCGGCGTGATCCGGCCGAGCGCCAACTGGCGGCGTAGCAGAAGGTCCTCCAGCTGTTCGGGGGCGGTGTCGCCGGCGATCATCACCCAACCGTCGGTCCGGTGCGGCAGGTAGCGCACCGGCAGCACCGCGCCTGGCACCAGGCCGGGCAGGTCGGTGAGCGAGACCACCTGGCGGGCCCGTCCGTCGAACCGCCGCCCGTCGGCGGTCTCGACGTCGAAGAACAGCTCCAGCTGCGGCTGGTCGTTGAACTGCACCCCGGTCTGCCGCAGCCGCCGCAGGGTGCCGAGGGCCAGTTCACCGTTCCGGAACGCCGAGCGACGCGGGCCACCGAGCAGGCTCATCACCGGCGGCGCGAACCCGATCAGCATGAGCAACCCGGTCGCGGTCCAAAGGAACCATTCGGGCAGGTCGTGCCAGGTAGCCAGCGTGACGATGATGGCGATGCCCAGCATGCCCGCCGCGATCGTCACGACGCGCCGCACGCTCTGGTTCTTCATGGTCGTCTCCCTTCGTCACGCTCACGCTAGGAAGGTGCAGGCGCCTCCCGGTCACAGGTTTCGGCGGGCCTACACTCAGCGGATGAGCACGCCTTCCCAGCCGGCCCGGCCGCAGCCGGCCGCGGCCGGGCCGGCCGGCGCGGGGCCGGTCGGCCTGCCCCGCGGCCTGGTGATCGCGGAAGCCTGGCGGGGTCTGGACGGCGTGGGGCCGTTGAGCAACGCGAGCGGGCTGCCGCTGGCCCGCACCGTCAAGCTGCTGCTCGACCCGCTCGTGCTCAGACCCGCCGCGCATCCCCACCTCGGCGCGGCGATCGTCACCATCGAGGCGGCGGCCGAACTGCGCCGCCGGATAGCGGACGCCGGACCCGTGCTCGCCGCGACCGCCGCCTGGTTCGGCCGGGTCAAGCGGGCCCGGCGGGCCGCCGGCATCACCGACGGGCACCCGCAGGATCTCTACTTCCAGCGCTGTTTCGAACTGGCCCACACCCGCGGCCGGCCCGGCGCGGACGCCGCCGACCTGGCCCGCGCGGTGGTCGACGAGGTGCACGGCGAGCGCCGGCTCACCCCGGCCGGGCTGCGCGCCTACCTGGCCGACCCGCAGGTGCACGAGCGGGTGTGCCGGTCGATCGGACGGGCCTGGGCCCGCCGGCCGGGTCCGGCGGGTCGCGGCGACGAGCCCGGGCTGCGGCGGCTGCTCGACGGCTGCGCGGTGGCGCCCGAGGCGGTTTCCTTCAACACGCTCGTCGGCCGCGGTGCCGGCTCGGCCGCGGCGGCTGCGGTGGAGACGCCCGGGGCGGCCCTGGCGCTGGGGCTCAGCGCGCGCGAGGTGATCGGGCCGCCCGAGGTGGGCCGCGCGGCGTCCACCGCGACGATGCCGCCGCCGTTCGACCGGTCGATCCTGGAACGCCTGTTCGCGCCGGTGCGCGCGCTCGACGCGGTGGACGCCGCCGCGCTGGTCGACGCCGAGGTGACCCGGTCGGCGGCCCCGTGGCAGCTCGCGGACGAGGCGAATCGGGTGCTGCTCGCCGCCGCGGAACTGGCCGGCCGCGACCTGGCGTCCGACTCGCCGGCCGGCACGGACGCCGGTGCCCGGCTCCGCGCCCGCTGGCGGCGCGAGGCGTTCGTGCGGCGTGCGCTGCGGCTGCCGGAAGCCTCCCCGCGTCCGTCGGACGGCGCCCGCGAGGCCCTGCTGCGGCGGCTCTGGGTGCGGGCGCACGGCCGCGAGCTGCGCGCCGAGACCGTGCCGGGGGAGACGGTGTGGGACCTGCTCGACGGCGCGCTGCGCTCGGTGATCCTGGATCGTCGCGATCGGGTCAAGGCCGACCTCGCCCGGGCCTCCGCCCGGCCCGCCGCAGAGCGGGCATCGGCATGAGCGAGGGGGTTCGCGAGGGACTCGCCGACGTCCGCCCCGAGCGCCTCGCGCTGCTGGAGGCGGACGGCGCCCTGCTCACCTGGGACGCGCTCGCCGACGGGCCGCCGCACGCCCAGGTGTGGGACGAGGCCCGGGCCGCGACCTGGCTGTGGCAGTTCGCCGACTTCGACCCCGTGGTGGCCCGGTATGCGCGGCGCGCGGCGTTCGCCGATTGGGCGCGCGGCTGGTGGCCGGCGTCCCATGCGGCCGGGATCCCGCCGCTCGACCCGCGGATCGTGACGCTCGACCGGGCCGTCGCGTCCGCCGCCGTCGAGCACCTGCTGGACGGCACCGAGGCGCTCGAACGCGAGCTGGCGTCCGCGCTCGCCGCGGCGGCCGGCCTCGAGCGGGACTCGCCGGCGGTGATCGACGACGAGGTCGCCGGACTGATCGCCGGCGTCCGGGAGCTCGCCGAGGACGCCGGCCTGGACGACGCCGACCTCGGCCCGTGGCCGGCGCAACGGCGGGAGTACGCGCTCGCCGCCACCGGCTCGGACGAGGACGCCGACGACGTGCTCGCCCGCGGCGCCGAGCTGATCAGCCCGCATCGGCTGGCACCCGGCAGCGCCGACCCGTTCGCCCCCGCCCATTGGCAGCTGCTGCGCGGCACGCGTCCGCTGCTGCGGGTCACCGTGCCGCGCGCGCCGCGACACCCCGCCGACTTCCCGCCGCCCCAGCAGCTGCTGGCCACGTTCGCCGGGCTGTCGCTATGGCTCGAGCCAGGCCCGGCCGGCTACCTCGGCGAGCGCGAGGTCGAGGCGTCCGTGCTGCTGCGGCAGCCGGTGCTCGCGGTGCACTCCACCGACTTCGCCGGCGACGAACCGCCGCTCGCGGTCGAGGAACGCGCGGCCATCCTGGACGCCGTCCGGGCCCGGCTGCGCGCGCCGGCGACCGCCTACGAGCGCGAGGCCGCGCGACGCGGACTCCGATGAGCGAGCCCGTCGCGGCCGTCCCGGGCCTGCGCGGCAGCGGCGCGCCGTCGCCCCGCTGGCGGCACCTGAGCGCCGACCTCGACACCATGGCGGCCGCGCTCACCAGCGGCGACAGTGCCGCGGCCACGGCGGCCGCCGAACGTGTCCGGGCGGAGACGCTCGGCGCGGACCGGGACGCCGAGGCGCTCGACCTGGCGGCCCGGGCGAGTGCGAACCTGGCCCCGCTCGCCGCGGCCCGCGGCGACCTCGCGGGCAGCATCCGGCTCGGCGGCGAGGCGATCGAGCTGTGCCTGCGGGCGGAGGCCCTCGCCGGCGACGCCCTGCGGACCGCGGACGTGCGGCGCGGCGTCCTGATCATGCGCGCGCAGCACCTGCAGGCGGTGGGCAGGCTCAACGAGAGCCTCGTCGACCTGGACGCCGCCGCCGCGATCGGCGCGAGCGGCGACGACCACAACGGGCGGCTGCTCGCCTTCGGCTGGCACAACACCAGGGGCGTCGTACTGCTCGAACTCGGCGAATGGCATGCGGCGGCCGACGAGTTCCGCGCCGCACGCGACGTCGCCCTCGCGCACCAGCCGGCCTGGGCCGTCCACGCCTACGCGAACCTCGGCCTGGTGCTGCAGCGCACCGGCGACCCGGCCGGCGGACGGGAGCAGCTCCGGCTGGCCCGCGAACTGGCCGCCGACCCCGGCACCTCCGCGGAACTCGACCAGACCCTGGCCCGGATGGCGATCGGGGCCGGCGAGCTCGACGAGGCCGAGCAGTTCCTCGACCGTGCCGAGCGGCGGCTCCACGCCGGCGGCGATCTGCGTCGCGCTGCCCGCTGCCGGACCGACCGGGCTCGCATCCTCCTCGACCGCGGACGCCTCCGGCCCGCCCGGGCGCTCGCCCGCCGGGCCCTGGCCGACTACACCTCCTGGGGCGACGTCGACGGGCAGGTGGAGGCGCAGCTGGTGCTCGCCGATTCGTATGTGCTGCAGGGCAGGTTGCGGCGGGCCGACGGCTGCTTCCTGGCCGCCCGGGCGCTGCTGGCCGGGCGGGGCCCGGTCCACGACCTGGCCCGGATCGACGTCCGGCGGGCACAGGTCGCGCACCTGATCGCGCAGCAGCTGCCGACCGCGGCGCAACGCGACCGGCTGCTCGCCATCGCGCTCGACCTGGCCGTGCCCGCCGCCCTGGCCTCCGACGCATTGCGCTTCCGGCTGCCGCCGGGGCCGGTCCGCGAACGGTGGGTCGCCGAGGTGGCCCGGGCCGGGCTCGCCGTCGCGCTGCGGATCGTCACCGCCCAGCAGCAGACGGCGATGGCGATCGAACTGCTGGAGTTCGCCTGCTCGGCGGCCGGGATCACCGCCGGTGCCGGATCGGACGCCGCACCCGCCGGACACCTCGCGCCGCCGGCGGGATCGGCGGATACGGCGGCGTTCGCGCTGGCCGCGGCGGGAATGCCGGCGGGTGGGAGTGCCTTCGGCGGCGACACCGACCTGCCGCCGCGGGTGCGCGCGCTGCCCGGCGGGGACGCGGCGTTCGGGGTCTGGATCGACGAGGCCGAGCGGCGCTACGGCGTCGGAGTGCGCGCCCCGGAGGTCGTCGATGCCTGGTGAGGCGAGCGCCGAGACTCCGACCGTCCAGCTGAAGTTCGTCGACGCCGGTGACCTGTACGTCACCTGGCGCTGGCAGCACGCGCCCGCCGAGCCGCGAGCGCTGGCGGTGTCGCGCGCCCTGGTGCAGCCCGCGCTCGACGCGCTGACGGCGGCGATCCCGACACCGCGTCCGGGCGAGCGGCTCACCGCCGCCCTCGACCGCGCCTTCGCCGGCCCGCTCGCCGACCGCGACCGCGAGATCGCGCTGTCCGAGTCGCTCGCCCGGGCGCTGATCCCGGCCCGGCTGGCGGCAGAGGTGAACGACTTCTTGCGCCACGGACGGCGTCCGCACCTGCGCATCCAGCCGTCGGCGTCGCTGGGCCGGGTGCCGTGGGAGTCACTCCGGGTGGACGCCGGGGAGCGGATGGTGCACGACGTGGACGTCTCGCTGCTGCTGCCGGCCGGTGTCCGGAACGCTCCCGGACGCCGGGTCTCGGACGCCGGCGACGGCTCGGTGGTCGCCGTGATCGACCCGGTGGTGCCGGGCGGGGCGTTCGCTCCGGTGCTGCCCGGCCTCGCCGACGACTCGCCGCTCGGCACCGAACTGCTCACCCTCGGTGAGCGGCTGCGCGGTGCGCGGGCCGGCGAGCTCAGCCGCCGCCGGATCGACCGCGACCGGCTGCGCGCACTGCTCGCCACCGCCTCCCGGCTGCTCTACGTGGGCCACGTGACCGGCGGGGCGCACGGCCTCGACGTGCGGATGCACCTGTCCTGCGACGCGGCGACGACCGGACGGGCGCCGCTGCTCGGCCCGCACCGGCCGCTCACCGCTGCCGACCTGGCGGGCTGGCGGATGCCGGCGAGGGTCGCGCTGCTCGCCTGCGGGAGCGGCCGCGACGCCGCCTACGCCGAGCCGGCCGGCCTGGTCACCGCGATGGTTGCCGGCGGCGCCGAGCACGTCACGGCCGCCCGCTGGACCCTGCCGACGGATGCCGCCTTCGGCGCCGGGCGTCCGTTCAGCGACGCGGCGGTCGCGGTCGCGCGTGCGCACGCCGAGCCCGACGACCCGGCGGCCGCGGTCGGCGCCTGGCAGCGCGGGCGGGCCGACGCGTGGGAGGCGGGTGCCGGGCTGGAGGCGTCCCCGATCGTGTGGGCGGCGTTGACCACGGCCTGGGCGCCACCACCGGCGCGGATCGCCTCCCGCCACGGAACGTCCGCCTGAGAATCCCCGCTCGCCCGCGTTCCACCCCTCGAACCGCTCCGCAATTGCCTTGGTTTCGCTCAGTTGAGCGAAACCACGAAGGGCCGAGCGAACGCGGGGGTGGTCCGGAGCCAGCGCGGAGCCGCCTCCTCCGCCCGCCGGCGATCGCCGTCCCACCAGTGCAGCCGGGCCAGCCAGCGCAGCCCTTCGCCGAGCGCCAGCGGATCGTCGGCCGCCTCGCGCAGCGACACCGCCGCCAGCCGGACGTCCACCGCCTCGGCGGAGAAGCCGGCGAGATAGGCCTCGACCGAGTAGTCCTCCAGCAGGTGCGCGCGGTCGGCGGGCAGCGGCGGTTCCGCGTCGGTCGCGGCCACGCCGTCCGCGCCCGGGGGCCCGGCCAGTACCGACCGGTAGTGCGCCACCGCCTCGCGGTGCGCCCCCATCGCGGACGCCCGCCGCGCCGCCGCGACGCCGTGCCGGACCACCGCCCCGCGGTCGGCGGCCTCCCGGGCGTGATGCGCCAGCCGGGCCGGGTCGACGCTCCGGTTCGCGGCCTCGAGTGCGGCCAGGACCCGCGCGTTGGCCGCCCGCCGCACCGGGCCGGGCAGCGCCTCCTCGACGGCCCGGCGCAGCAGCTCGTGCCTGAAGACCAGGCCGTCGGCTCGCTGTTCGAGCAGCCCGCCGGTCGAGCCCGCGTCCGCCGCCGGCGTGTCGCCGTCCTGCAGCGCGGCGGCCAGCCACGGCTCGACCGTGGTCGGCACCACCGAGAGCAGCCGGACCGCCCGGCGGACGCCGTCCGGAAGCGCCGCCAGCCGCGCCACCACCAGGTCGCTCACCGTCGGCGGCACACCGCCGTCCGGGGCCTGCAGCAACTCGGTGACGAGCAGTGGGTTGCCGTCGGTCAACGCGTGCAACCCGGCCGGCCGGCGTCCGGCCCGGCGGGCCAGCTCGGCGACCGCAGCGACCGACAACGGTTCCAGCCGGATCCGGGTGACAGCGCCGGCCGGCACCCGTCCGAGGGCGGCACGCAACCGCTCGACGCCGGGGTCCTCGTCGCGGTAGGTGACCACGACCAGCGTGTGCAGCCCGGTCAGCCGTCGGGCGAGGAACACCAGGAAGTCCAGCGTGGCCTCGTCGGCCCAGTGCGCGTCCTCGATCACCATGACGGACGGGCGCCGTCCACCCAGCCGGTCGGCGAACGCCGCGAACACGGCCTCGCGGGCGCCGCCGGCGACGGCCGCCGCCAGCGGCGAACCCCGCAGTTCCCGGGCCATGTCGTGCAACGGGCCGAGTGCCCGCGGGGTGAGCAGCGGATCGCAGGCGCCGGACAGCACCTCGACCCCGGCGGTGTGCCGCTCGACGAAGGTCCGCACCAGCATCGTCTTGCCGATCCCGGCCTCGCCACCGACCAGCACGACCCGTCCGTGCCCGCGCGCCGCGTCCAGTTCAGCGGCCAGCTGCACCAGCGTCACCGATCGCTCGAGCAGTTCCATCGCACCACGGTACGGCGCCGCGCCGGCGTCCTTCCGCAAACCTCGGCCCGGCATGCGGTTCCGCGCGGCCGACCGGTCACTATGCTGGGGACCCATATCCCGCTGCCGGACGCGCCGCACGGCTGGCACGCTTCCCGATTCCGAAGAGATGAACCCGGAGGGCCAGGTCGACGATGGATCCGGAGGGCCGCATCGACATCGAGCTGTTCGGCGGAACTGCGAACCTGGGCAAGGTCGTCCGCCGGGGCGACACCGTCCGGCGACCGGTACGGGCCAACGGTGAGGCCGTCCACGCGCTGCTGGGCCACCTGGAGGCGGTCGGTTTCGACGGCGCCCCCCGATTCCTCGGCATCGACGAGCGCGGGCGCGAAGTGCTCAGCTACATCCCCGGCGACCCCGTCACCCCACCGTTCCCGGCGTGGGCGCTGACCGACGAGGCGCTGGGCAGCGTGGCGCGGCTGCTGCGGCGCTATCACGAGGCGGCGGCCGAGTTCGACACCCGACCGCACGTCTGGCCGATGGCGCCGCCCCGGCCGTTCACCGGTCACCTCGCCTGCCACAACGATCCCAATCTGGCCAACGTGATCTTCCGGGACGGCCAGGCCGTCGCGCTGATCGACTTCGACCTGGCCAGCCCGGCACAGCCCGTGTGGGACCTGGCGGCCGCCGTCCGGCTCTGGGCGCCGCTGCGCAGCGAGGAGTACATCGAGGACGCCCGGCGCGGCGACGCCGTCCGGCGGATGCAGGTCTTCCTCGCGGCATACGGCCCCGCCGGCATCTCTCCGGAGCGGCTCATCGACGCGGTGATCACCCACCAGCAGTGGCTCTACGGCGTCGTCGCCGGGGGTGCGACGACCGGCAACCCGGGGTTCCTGGAGTACTGGCGGCGCGGGCTGCCCAGGGTGGTGGCGACCCGCGAATGGTGCCGGGCGAATCGGGGCCGGCTGATCGCCGCGGCGGCGCTCGGCTGAGCGGCTCTCAGACCTTCCGGATCCGCACCCAGCTGACCTGGTGGTCCTCGCCCTTGCGCAG
>CALMIQ010000491.1 GCA_937863965.1 uncultured Micropruina sp. | reverse complement strand
CGCTAATCGGCTGGCTCGGTCGCTGTCAACGGCCCGCCCACGAACAGCTCCCCCTGACTATCCAGCGCTCCCGGACATTCGGGAGCGCTGGATAGTCAGGGGAGCGCATGGGGTCGGGGCGGCGTGCCGGGTCTAGGACGGCGTGCCGGGGCCCGGGCGGGGAGTCGGGTCGCCGCGGCCGTGGGCTCGGACGGCGTGCCGCGTCCGCCGGATCCACGGAAGGGTATTAGCCTCTTTGTCGACACTTGGAGGTTCCGTGACCGACACCCGCATCGAGACCCCGGCCCTGTTCGAGGCCGAGCCCGACACCGACACCGGACCCATCCTCGGGCCCACCGGACGCCCGCTGCCCGACCTGCCCGAGCCGCCACCGCCGCCGCAGGGCAGCCGGCGCGCGCTGATCATCGCGATGTGCAACCAGAAGGGCGGCGTGGGCAAGACCACCACGACGATCAACCTGGGCGCCGCGCTGGCCGAGACCGGACGCCGGGTGCTGCTGGTCGACTTCGATCCGCAGGGCTCGCTGTCGGTCGGTCTCGGGATCAACCCGCACACCCTGGAGACCAGCATCTACAACCTGCTGCTCACCCGCGACCACGACGTCCACGACATCATCACCGAGTCGGTGGTGGAGGGCCTCGACATCCTGCCGGCGAACATCGACCTGTCCGCCGCCGAGGTGCAGCTGGTCTCCGAGGTGGCCCGCGAACAGACCCTGAAGCGGGTGCTGGCCCAGGTGCGCGGCGAATACGACATCATCCTGATCGACTGTGCGCCCTCGCTGGGGCTGTTGACGGTGAACGCGCTGACGGCCGCCGACCGTGTCCTGATGCCGCTGGAGTGCGAGTTCTTCGCGCTGCGCGGCCTCGCCCTGCTCAACGACACCATCGGCAAGGTGCAGGACCGGCTCAACCCCGAGCTCGGGATCCTCGGCATTCTCGGCACCATGTACGACGCCCGCACCGTGCATTCCCGCGAGGTGCTCGACCGGGTCGTCCAGGCCTTCGGCGAGAAGGTCTTCCACACCGTCATCCGGCGGACGATCAAATTCCCCGAGACCACGGTCGCCGGCGAGCCGATCACCACCTACGCCACCACCTCGCCGGGGGCCACCGCCTACCGGATGCTGGCGCGGGAGGTGCTGGACCGATGCCCCGGCGCGTAGCGCTCCCCGGCGCCCAGGAGCTGTTCCGGGCCACCGACCCGGTCGCGGACGCCGGCCTGCGCCACTCCGGCCGGGTGAAGCACGACGAGAAGATCACCGTCTACGTCAGCGCCGCCGAACTGCTCGCCCTGGAACAGGCCCGGCTCAACCTGCGCGCCCTGCACGGTATCGCGGTCGACCGGGGCCGGATCGTCCGGGCGGCCGTCGCGCTGGCGGTGGCCGATCTGGACGCCAACGGCGAGGAATCCGACCTGATCAGGCAGCTCGACGCATCGTGACGTCCGCCGGCACGGAGGCCGTCCCGGGTTTCACCGTTCACCTGGCCAACTTCGAGGGGCCGTTCGACCTGCTGCTGCAGCTGATCTCGCGGCACCGGCTGGACATCACCGAGGTGGCCCTGTCGGTGGTCACCGACGAGTTCATCGCCCACCTGAGGGCCGGGCAGGAGCAGCAGGGCGCCGGCCGCTGGGACCTGGAACAGACCAGCCAGTTCATCGTGGTGGCCGCCACCCTGCTCGACCTGAAGGCCGCACGGCTGTTGCCGCAGGGCGAGGTGGAGGACGCCGAGGACCTGGCCCTGCTCGAGGCCCGCGACCTGCTGTTCGCCCGGCTGCTGCAGTACCGGGCGTTCAAAGAGGTGAGCCGGTGGATCGCCGGCACCCTGGCCGTGCAGGACCGCCGGTTCCCGCGTCCGGGCGGGCTGGAGGAGCAGTTCCGGGCGCTGCTGCCCGAGCTGCGGTTCACCGCGACCGCCGACCAGCTGGCCTGGCTGGCGGCCCGCGCACTCACCCCGGAGCCGGCCGAGCAGGTGTCGCTGAGTCACCTCCATCAGGCGAAGGTGAGCGTGCGCGAGCAGGCCGAACTGGTGGTGGCGATGCTGCGCGAGCGCGGGGCGGCCAGCTTCCGCGACCTGATCGCGGACGCCGGCGAGCGGCTGGTCGTGGTGGCCCGCTTCCTGGCGCTGCTGGAGTTGTTCCGGGAGCGGGCCGTGTCCTTCGAACAGCTCACGCCGCTGGGTGAGTTACGAGTACGGTGGGTCGCCGGCGAGGCGGACTCGATCGAGATCTCCGCCGAATTCGACACCGATCACGGCCAGGAGGCTGCCGATGACTGAGCCGTCCGAGACGGAGCCGTCCAAGACTGCGCGGTCCGAGGCGGAGCCGGCCAGGGCCGCGGAGTCCTCGCCGGGACCGGTGCAGTTGCCCGGCCTGGAGACCTTCGAGCCGTCGCCCGAGACCCCGGATGCCGCCGCGATCGTCGCGCCGCTGGAGGCGCTGCTGCTGATGGCCACCGAGCCGCTGCCGGCCGCGGAGCTGGCGCAGGCCGTCCGGGCGCCGGTCGAGGTGGTCGAGGACGCCCTGGCCGAACTCGCCCGGTTCTACGACGAAACCGGGCGCGGCTTCGAGTTGCGCAACGTCGGCGGGGGCTGGCGGTACTGGACGCGGGCCGAGCACGCCGACCTGATCGGCGCCTGGCTGGTCGAGGGCCAGCATGCCCGGCTCTCCCAGGCCGCGCTCGAGACCCTGGCCGTGATCGCCTATCTGCAGCCCATCTCGCGCGGGCGGGTCTCCGCCGTGCGCGGGGTGAACGTCGACGGCGTCCTGCGCACCCTGGTCACCCGCGACCTCGTCCAGGAGGTCGACCGGGACGCCGAGACCGGGGCGATGCTGTTCGGCACCACCGGGCACCTCCTGGAACGGCTGGGGCTGAGCGGCCTGGACGACCTGCCTCCGATCGCGCCCCTACTCCCGGACGCCGCCACCCTGGAAGCCGAGCTGCGCGCGTCCACCGGCGCCACCAACGCGCCGGTCGAGCTCGTCGAGACCTCGCAGGTGGGGCAGTCCACCGAGGTTTCGACAGGCTCAACCGACGAGGTTTCCACAGACCCGACCAGCGAGCGCGCCGACGAGGAGACCACCCGATGAACGAGGGCATCCGGCTGCAGAAGGTGCTGGCCGCGGCGGGGCTCGGCTCCCGGCGACACTGCGAGGAGCTGATCGCCGACGGCATGGTCCAGGTCAACGGGCGGACGATCGCCGAGCAGGGCGTCCGGGTCGATCCGATGCGCGACGTGATCCGGGTGGACGGCGCCCGGATCCCGCCGCCGCGCCGGCAGCTCTACCTGATGTTCCACAAGCCCCGCGGCGTGGTCTCCACCATGGATGACCCGCAGGGCCGGACGACCATCGCCGACTACCTGGGCCGTCGTACGAAGGACGGGCTGTTCCATGTCGGACGCCTGGACACGCCCACCGAGGGGCTGCTGTTGATCACCAACGACGGCGACTTCGCCCAGCGGATGGCGCACCCGTCGCACGAGATCAGCAAGACCTACGTGGCCGAGATCGAGGGCGTCATCGAGAACGTCACCCTGCGCAAGCTGGGCCGCGGCATCGTCCTCGAGGACGGCCCCGTCCGCCCCGACGAGGTGAAGCTGATCCAGCGCGGCGGCACCCGCAGCATCGTCCAAGTGGTGCTGCACGAGGGTCGCAACCGGATCGTCCGGCGGATGTTCGACGCGGTCGGCCACCCCGTCCGGCGGCTCACCCGGACCGCGGTCGGGCCGGTGAAGCTGGGCCGGCTGAAGGTGGGGGAGCTGCGCGAGCTGACCTCCGAGGAACTGGGTGCGCTGCTGGATCTGGCGGGGTTGTAGTGGGCGCTCGGCCACGGCCGCTGCCCCCGCCGCGGCGGACGTCCGGTGGTGTCGGCTGATGCGCCGGATCGTCGGGGTCGAGACCGAGTACGGCCTGGCCGCCCGCAAGCCGGACGGTGCGCGCGGGGTCCGGATCAGCGGCGGCGAGGCGGCGCAGCGGCTGTTCACGCCGCTGGAGCGGCAGTACGCCAGCTCGAACGTGTTCCTGCCCAACGGGGGCCGGATGTACCTCGACGTCGGCTCGCATCCCGAGTACGCCACCCCCGAGTGCGCGAACCTGGACGACCTGCTGGTGCATGAACGCGCCGGCGACGAGCTGCTGGTCGCGCTGGCGCAACGGGCCGAGGCCGAGGGTGCGGACGCCGGCGAGCCCATCGACATCCGGCTGCTGAAGAACAACGTCGACGCGCACGGCAACTCCTACGGCTGCCACGAGAACTACTGCATTCCGCGCGCGCTCGATCTGCCCGGGCTGGCGGCGGTGCTCACCCCGTTCCTGGTCACCCGGCAGGTGCTCTGCGGCAGCGGACGGTGGAGCCCGGACGGCTTCGCGATCAGCCAGCGGGCCGAGGTGCTGCACGACGAGTTGTCGTCGATGACCACCCGCTCGCGTCCGCTGATCAACACCCGCGACGAGCCGTTGGCCGACCCGAGCCGGTTCCGCCGGCTGCATGTGATCTCCGGTGACTCGAACTGTTCCGAGCCGTCCGCGGCGCTGAAGGTCGGCTCGCTGCTGGCCGTCCTGGACGCCGTCGAGGCGGCGTCCACCGGTGCCGGGCCGGCCGTGCCCGCGCTGGAGCTGGCCGATGTGGCGGGTGCGCTGCGGGCGGTCGCGCAGGATCCACGCGCGGTGCTGACGTTGGTCTCGGGGCGCACCATCGGGGCCCTGGACATCCAGCGCGAGTACCTGGCGGCAACCGGGGAGACCCCGATCGCCGCCCGCTGGGAGCGGGTGCTCGACCTGCTGGAGGCCGGCGCCGAGGACGACCTGGACGGCGAGGTCGAGTGGGTGACCAAGCGGGCGCTGCTGCGCCGCTACGCCGACGCGCGTGGGCTCGCCTGGTCGGACCGGCGGCTGGCTCAGGTGGACCTGGCCTTCCACGAACTCACCCGAGCCGCCGACGGCACGCCCCGGGGACTGTTCCGGCTGCTCGAGGGGCGCGGCGCGGCGTCCCGGCTGACCGACCCGGACGCCGTCGGGCGCGCGCTGGTGACGCCGCCGCCCGACACCCGGGCGGTGCTGCGCGGCCGGCTGATCCGCACCGCTCGCCAGGAGCGGCGGCCCTACACGGTGGACTGGGTCCAGTTCACCGCGCACGACCTGCCCGATGGCGCCGGCGGGCGGGGGGACCGGGCGGTCAAGCTGCCCGACCCCCTCGCCGTTGCCGACGAGGCGGTGGACGCCATGGTCGAGGCGCTCGCGTCGCCTTCTCGGGGGTGAGATCCCGGCGTCCGCCGGGATGACGTGCTTGGTCTTGCGGTTTCCTGTCATCCCGGCGAACGCCGGGATCTCGGACG
>CALMIQ010000490.1 GCA_937863965.1 uncultured Micropruina sp. | reverse complement strand
GCGTCGGTGAACTCGTCCTCGAGGCCGAGCCGGCGGAGCAGTTGCCAGCGCTCGTCCAGGTCGTCCAGCAGGTCGCGCCAGCGGGTCGCCGCCGGTGCTCCCCAGGCCTGTTCCAGCGCCGCCCACTGGTCGCCGCGGTCCGCCGGCAGCACCAGGACCCCCCCGCCGGCGAAGTGGTGCCTCGCCGGCGGGGCCGGCACCAGCGCGTGCCCGGTGCGGGTCAGTTCGGCGTCGAACGGACGCCCCGACTTGCGGAACAGGTCGCGCCAGGGCGCCGGGAAGGTGAACACCGGGGGCAGCGCGCCGGGCGTCGCCCACCGTCCGCCGAGCCGTTCGCCGGCCTCGAACAGCAGCACCCGGTGCCGCTGCTTGGCCAGTCGCGCCGCGGCGGCCATGCCGGCCAGCGACCCGCCGACCACCGCGATCTCACTCACGATGCCGTCCTCGCGGCGTTCCGCGGCAGCATCTCCATGGGCCCCAGCCTGCCAGAGCGCGCGGCTCGAATGTCCTGGTCGGCGCTGCCGTCCGAACGAACGGAGGGCATAGTGAGCGGATGCACGCCGATCAGCTGGCGGTCGACGCCGGCACGGTCCGGGCGCTGGTCGCCGACCAGTTCCCGCACTGGCGCGCGCTGCCGGTTCGTCGCGTCGACTCGGCGGGAACGGTGAACGCCATCTTCCGGCTCGGGAACGAACTGGCCGCCCGGCTGCCGCTCCGGGCCGACGACCCGGAAGAGGTCGCCGCGGCCCTCAGCAGCGAGGCCGCCGCTGCCGCCGAGTTGGCCGGTGTGACGCCGTGGCCGAGCCCGCGGGTGCTGGCGATCGGCGAACCCGGGCGTGGCTACCCGTTGCCATGGTCGATACAGACCTGGCTGGACGGCACCGTGGCCTGGGACCGGGCGCTGACCGAGGACTTCGCGGCCGACCTGGCCGGCTTCGTTCGCGGGCTGCGTGCCGTGCCCACCCGCGGCCGGGTCTTCACCGGTCCGGGGCGTGGCGGCCACCTCACCTCTCACGATGACTGGATGGCGCAGTGCTTGCGGCGCAGCACCGGCCTGCTGGACGTCGGTCGCCTCCGCTCGCTCTGGGGCAGGCTTCGGACGCTCCCGCGCGAGACCCCGGACGTGATGTCCCATGCCGACCTGATTCCGGGGAACGTGCTGCTCGGCGACGACGGACGGCTGGCCGGTGTGCTCGACGTCGGGGGCTTCGGACCGGCCGATCCCGCCCTCGACCTGATTCCTGCCTGGACGATGCTGGACGCCGCCCCGCGCCGGCGCTTCCGCGCCGAGCTGGAGGCGTCCGATCTCGACTGGGAACGCAGCCGGGCCTGGGCGCTGGTGCAGGCGTTGGGGCTGGTCTGGTACTACCGCACCACCAACCCCCGGATGCACGCCCTCGGCCTGCGGATCCTGGACCGCCTCGGAGTCTGACCCGGATCCTGCTGCGAAAACTGTCAGTGCGCTGCGCCAGGCTTGACGTGTTCCTGCATCGGGGGGTTATGCTGGAACTACATCGAACAGATGTTCGATAATGGAGTCGGGGAAGGGCTCACAGCTCCCCGGCGCGGACGGACCTCGACCCCCGTCCGCGCCGGGGTTGTCCGTTCCCGGGCCGATCCGTGTCAACCGTGGAGGTCGATCGTGTGCAGCCTGGAAGCAGTGCCCGAGGACGGAGCGGCCGGCGAGGGCGCCGGCGGAGTGCCCCGGCCGGCGCCGGTGGTGACCTGATGGCCGCCCCCGAGCTGGCCGGCGCGGTCGCCGCGCTCACCCAGGCCGAACTCGCCGATCGCCCCGCGGAGCGTTTCCTGCTCGCTCACCTGGCCGCCCTGCGGGTGGCTGCGGTCGTGCTGGCCTGCCGCGCGGCCGGGCGGACGGCATCGACGGGGCCCCGCAACGTCTGGCAGGTGCTCGCCGAAGCGGCCCCCGAGTACGCCGAATGGGCCGGCTTCTTCGCCTCCTCGGCGCTGAAACGGGAGGCCGTGCGGGCCGGGGCGGTGGCGATGGTCAGCGCCCGCGAGGCCGACGACCTGCTGCGCGACGTGGGCATCTTCCACGACCGGGTCGCCCGGCGGCTGGCTCGCCCCCGCGCCGAACGGCGGCCGGCCTCATGAACACCCCGGACGCCGCGCGCGCCGCGCCACCGGGAGCGCCGGGGACGCCCGGCCGGCGACAGCGCGTGGTCATGCATGTCGACATGGACGCCTTCTACGCCTCCGTCGAGCTGCGCCGGCGTCCGGAGCTGGCGGGCCGGCCCGTCTACGTCGGCGGGGCGCACCGCGGGGTGGTGCTGAGCGCCAACTACGAGGCCCGTGCGTTCGGCATCGTCGGCGGCATGTCCTCGGCGGCCGCCCGCCGGCTGTGCCCGCAGGCCGCCGCCGTGCCGCCCGACTTCGACGCCTACACCGAGGTCTCCGCCGGCATCGGCGCGGTCTTCGAGTCCGTCACCGCGCACGTCGAGATGGCCTCCATCGACGAGGCCTACCTCGACGTCACCGGCGGCCTGCGCGCCTTCGGCTCGGCCCGCGCGCTCGGCGAGTACCTGCGGGCCCTGGTCGCCGACGAGCAGGGCATCACCTGCTCGGTGGGCATCGGGCCGAACAAGTTCATCGCCAAGGTCGCCTCCGGCAGGGCCAAACCCGACGGCCTGATCGAGGTGCCGCCGGGCGGCGAGGCCGCCTTCCTGCACCCGCTGCGGGTGGAGCGCATCTGGGGGGTGGGGGAGTCCACCGCCGGCAAGCTGCACCGGCTCGGCATCACCACCGTGGCCGACCTCGCGCACACCCCGGTCGACGTCCTGCAGCGGGCCTTCGGCCGGCATCAGGGCCGGTTGCTGGCCGAACTGGCCTGGGGCCGGGACGAGCACCGGGTGATCGCCCGTCCGGGGGAGCGCGGGGTCGGCTGCCAGGAGACGTTCGCCCACGACATCGACGATCCGGTGCGGCTGCGGGCCGAGCTGCTCCGGGTCACCGCGACGGTGGCCCGGCGAATGCGCCGCGCGGGCGTGCTGGGCCGGGTGGTCACCCTCACCGTCCGGTTCACCGACTTCCGCACCGTGTCGAGGTCGGGCACCCTGGTCGGCCCGACCGACTGCACCGGCGAGCTGTACGAGCAGGTGCTCGCGCTGTACGACCGGCTGGGCCTGCAGCGCGTCCGGCTGCGCCGGGTCGGCATCCGGGTCCAGGGGCTGGTCGAGGCCGGCAAGGCCTACCGCCAGCCCACCCTGGACGCCCCCGACCGCGGCTGGCGCGAGGCCGAACTGGCCGTCGACGCCGTGCGACGCAAGTTCGGGCCGCGCGGCGTCGAGCTGGCCGTGCTGGCCGGCACGCCCCGGCCCGGGGCTGCGGTTCCCCGGCACCGGTGACATGTGCGCCGCCGACGCGGTACGCTCGGCTCGAATCGACCCGCTGGTCGCCCGTCGGGGTGAACCCGCAACGACCGGTGTTCCGTTTGCCCAACTGCCCGCCTAGACTTGAATGCGCGCTCCAGCCGTGCGCCCCGTAACCGAAGGGAGGTTGGCATGGCTCTTTCCGAGGACGAACAGCGACTCCTGGCTCAGATGGAAGAGGCTCTGGCAGCCGAGGATCCCAAGTTGGCCAGTACCCTGCGGGGTACCACCACTCGGCGACTGCATCGTCGTCGAGCCGCTCTGGCTGGAGTCGGATTCCTGATCGGCATCGCCTGCCTGATCGGTGGCATGCAGTTGAGCCCTGCCCTCAGCATCGCCGGCTTCGTGATCATGCTGGCCGCCAGTGTCATTGCGGTCACCTCGTGGCGCCACGTCGGTGACGCCACCGCATCCGACTCGTCGTCCCGCTCGCCGCAGGGCGAGAAGGCGTTCATGGACAAGATGGAAGAACGCTGGCGCCGCCGCCAGGACGAGGGCAAGTAGCCCTCAACCGCGCCACCACAGACGCCGCCACAACGACCGTGGCAGCAACCACCTCCACCCCCGCCGGCCGGCTTCGCCCTGCGCGATGCCGGCCCGGACGCGTTCCACGTCCGCACTGAGATCGCCCACATCGCCGAGCGTCTCGGCATAGCGCGACCGCTCCACCAGCAGCGCCACCCGGCCCAGTGCCGCGGCGGCGTCCTCGGGGAGTTCGCGGGCGAGTTCGCCGCCGATCCGGCGCGCCGAACCCTGCGGCCACTCCCGGCCGGCGTCCCAAACGGTGTCCCGCACCTCGTCCCAGGCCCCCGCCACCGCCTCCCGCGGGGGTAGCGCAGCCAGCCGGCGCAGCCGCCGCGCCCGGCGCACCGCCCACGGCGTGGCGCCCAGCGCGACCACCAGCAACGCCCCACCGGACCAGGCCAGCCAGCTCAGGTCCACGCCCTGGCTCCCGGTGGCGTCCGGCTCGTCCACGGGTGCCTCCGGCTCGGTGCTGGGCTCGGCGGTATCGGTGCTCGGCGTCGCGGACGGGCTCGGGCTGGGGCTCGGTGACTCGCCCGGGGACCCCGCCCCGGTGTAGTCCGGCGGCGTGGCCACACCGGGCGTCGGCTCGAAGCTCACCCAGCCCAGGCCGGCGAAGTAGAGCTCGGGCCAGGCGTGCATGTCCCGGATGGACACCTCCCAGACCTCGCCGGCGCGGTTGCCGGGCAGGAAGCCGACCGCCACCCGGGAGGGAATGCCGACGGCCCGGGCGAGCACCGCCATCGAGGTGGCGAACTGTTCGCAGTAGCCACGGCGGTCGTCGAAGAGGAACCGGGTGAGCGCCTCGTAGCCCGAGCCCGGTGCCGGCTCGGTGCTGTAGGTGAACGCCGAGCTGCGCAGCCAGTCCTGGATGAGCAGCGCCCGGCGTCCGTCGGTGACGGCGCTCCGGGTGATGGTCTGCGCCAGATCGCGGATGCGCGACGGCAGGTCGTCCGGCAGGGCCGCCGTGACGGCGGCGTCGTCCGGGCTGCCGGCGCTCGCGGCGGCCAGCTGGGCCGCGGTCGGGTCGACGTCGACGACGGTGGCCCCGTAGGTCAGCCCGTTGGTGGCCTCCTTCTGGTTGCCGCCGGCCGCCAGCACGCTCAGCGATACCGGGTCGTAGCGCCACTCGCCCGAGGCGTTGAACATTGCCGGCGCATACGGCAGCGGCAGCCACTCGGAGTTGAAGTCGTCCACCGCGACGCTGACGGTGTACCGCGGACGCCCGCCCGGCGCCCCGGGCGGGGCGGGCAGCGCGCCGCCGAACAGATCGATCGGATTGAGATGGAAGCCGGTGGCGTCGAAGCCGGGGAGCGAGGTCATCCGCAGCTTCGCCCCCTCGCCGGTGCTGGTGGTGTAGCTGAGCACCCGGCGGTCGATCGGCTGCTGCAGGTTGCGCCGCAGGTCGAGCGACGGATCGCCCATCTG
>CALMIQ010000489.1 GCA_937863965.1 uncultured Micropruina sp. | reverse complement strand
CCATCCACCAGGCGTGGCTGGCCATATTTCGGTCGAGGGTCTCGTTCGGGTCCCGGCCAGGGACCGGGGAACATTGCAGGGGCGGCCGACGTTTAGGGCCCAGAAGCGGCTCGGCGGGGGAGTTTCCCGCCGAGCCCGCAGCGTGGCTACTTGACCTTGTATGACTTCGAAGCGACGGTCTTGGTCGGGAATCCGATGTGGTAGTAGGTGACTCGTAGCGAAATGGACTTGCCCTTGTCGGCCTTGGCGAGTTTGTAGCTGCTGCCGGTGGCGCCCTTGATCGCCTTACCGCTGCGATACCACTGGTAGCGCCAGCTGGTCGCTCGCTCGAGGGGGTACAGGCTCGCTACGAAGCTCGAGCCGCTTCGTTTGACGGTCTTGCCGACCTTCTTGGTCCCGCTGATGCCGGGCTTGTACTGCTTCGCCCAAGCGGCCAGGGCGAGCTTCTGAGCAGCCACCTTGGAGGCGTCGCCGGCTTTGATCTCCTGGCTAATGTTCTTGGCCTTGAAGCCCACGCCGGTTCCAGCCGGACCGCGATACTTGAAGCGTAGGGTGTAGGTACCGGACGGGAGGCCGTCGAGCGCGTACGCGCCGGAACCATCAGTGTTCGCCCGGGCAATCACCTCGTTCGACAGCAGCGCCGTTACGTCGACGTCCCGGACCGGATTGCCGTTCGAAGAGTCAGTCACAACGCCGGAGGCCTTGCCGCCGTCGCCCAGACGAACAGCATTCGGCAAGGCGACGGTTCCGCCTTCGGTCACCGAATAGACCGTTGCTGCCGCACGAGTGGCCACACCGTTCTGACCGCTCTTGGCCCACAGTGACAACGTGTCACCGGTTCCGATATAGGCGGCGTGCACGGTGTATTTCCCAGGGCGGACCGTGAGTTTGAAAGCACCTGACGATGCTGGGTCGACTTGGTTCACCAACTCGCCGGAGGCGTCGTAGGCGGCGACGACGACATGACTGACAGTCGCACCACTCACAGTGCCACTGATAACCCCCGCCTGAGCACGAGTCTTGATCAGGCCGAAGTCGGAGGTGTCGCTTCGCACGGTCTTGCCGTCAGCGGCCACGACCTTGACGCGCACGTAGAAGTTCGTGTCGGCCGCCATGCCGCTGAGCGCGACGGTCGGCGAGTTCGTAGCCGTGACGGCCGTCTTCGGCGACTTCTTCAAGCCTGAGTCCAAGGCGTAGGTGACGGAGTATCGGTCGGTGGTCGCGACGCCTTCGGGGGCTTGCCACTTCAGGGTGGCCCCGCGACTGCTCGTCTTCGTGACTGTCAGGTCGGACGGCGCGTTGATGGCGTTGTTGGAGGTCTTCAACTTCTTGGTGGCGGACCAATTGCTCATTCGCTTCGCCTTGGTGGTGGTGTCGGAGGCGACGGCGACCCGAATGGAATAGGTGGTATTGCGCTTGAGTGGTTTCAGGACGGCAGTGTTGTTGCCCGTCATCACGCGCAGCGTGGTGCTGCCCGCTTTCGCCTCGACCATGTATGCAGGTGCGCCGCTGACGTGCAGCCATTCAACCTCGAGTTGTGTGCTCCCCCCCATGGTCTGCGCGAGCTTCGTGGGCGCCTTGAAGTCGTATGCCTGAGCGTGTCGGGCCGTCAACAGCGAGGTGGCGACGATCAGAGCCGCCAAGGCGACGGCGACGATCCACTTCGTCTTCGTGGTCCGCCTCAGCATGAGCGGCTCCCTTGGTTGAGTTGATCGTAGCCTGCCAAGTACATGCCGTAGGCACGTCGCATGGACTCTTGGTATTGCGAATTCGCTCGCCGAGTGTCGAGGGTGAGCACATGTTCATCGCTGTACCGCAGGCCCGAAGTAGTCATGTTGGCCGTGCCGACCAGCACACGGCCTTCGTTGCCGGTACTGGGGCCGATCAGAATCATCTTCGTGTGCATCGGAATGGCAGAGCATCTGTAGGGGATCTTCGCCTTGGACAGCACCTTCTTGACCGAGCTGGCCAGCACTAGTGCTCCATAGGATTGCGAGAGCAGCATTTCCACATCGCAGCCACTTTTCTCCAGCCGTGCCAGCGACTCCGCCATGCGCAGCGCCTTGGAGTCAGTGAGCTTGAACATGGCGATCCGGACCTTCTTGTCCACCACGCAATCGATTCCGTCGAACTGACCGATGTAATAGTCGGGGGCGCTCGGAGTCTGCGGGCTGAACGAGACCGAGGTGCCCCGGCCAGTGTCGGTGTAGCGTCGGTAGAAGGGATCCACCCAGATCTTGCGCTCCTTTTTCAACTGGAGCGCCTTGATGGCATTGCCTCCGTTGACACAGCCGGGGTTGGCGCACAGCATCATGCCGTCGTGTCGGAGATCGAATTCCTTCCACAATTTGTAGTCATCGTAGATCAGAGATGCCTCTTGCCAATAGTTGCGGATCTGCCCACGAGAGAAGTTTCCCGAGGTCGAGAGCACCACCGGATGCGGTCCGTCCGACTTGTCCCAGACCGTGTCCGAGATCGTGAGGTACTTCTCGTGATTGATCGCATAGACGTAGACGGATGACTTGTTGACGTTGAAGCAGCCGTTCACGCAGTAGCGAACCTTCGCGATCCCGGCGAAGCGCTGTGTGATCTGATCGCGAGTCGATCCCTTATGCAAGCCATCATCGAGCACCAACTCAATGGTGGCGTTGCGGTTCTTCTTCACCCATTCGAGAGCATTGAAGACCACCTCCGGGTCGGCCTCGGGGCGGGACACTGTGCCGATCGCGCGGATGAAGTACATGCCGAGCCGGATCTCCGCGTTCTGCTTAGCGCCACACACGAGCTGGGCGATGCGAGAGGCGAAGCTCCACGGCTCGTTGTTCTTGGGGTCCCACCACCCCCTGGCTTCAGAGTCGTCGGTGTTGAGAAAGACCTCGTAAGGCTCGGGAGCCTTGTCCATGGTAGGGCAGGAAGTGACGGTGCCGTTGACCTTTTTCGGGTAGTTCACCGTGCCGTCAGAGGTATCGAAGGTGATGGCCATCGCGCTCGGCACGCTGAGCGCCACCGTGGTGGCGAACGCCAGCAGGAGCGCCAGGACCGGAGTTCGCCTGGCGGCGGACGCTTTGGTGTGTTGTGCTGCCAACGGTGTACCTCTCCACGTGCGGGGCCAGGCAGACAGGGCGAAGAGTTCCCTGAGTGGCCGCACAGTCGAATGTCATGGACTGCCGTATACAGTAGCGTAACTAGCGGACCGGACACTTGCCCGGCGAACGCGCCGCGATGGAGGGATGCATGTGCGAGCACTGAGGATCATCTTGGTCGCCCTCGCCGCAGCGGGGCTGATGACGCCGACGGCGGCCGTTGCCAGCGCCGACGACTTCGTGAGCGATCCTGCGCCGCGTGCTGAACTGGATCGTGCGCCTGGCTGGGTGACGATGGCCTTCCAGTTCGAGGTTGATCCCAGTACGGCCAAGATGCTGGTCGTGAGCGGCGCCGGCGTGAACGTGACTGCCGGCACTCTGATCGTGGAGTGGACAAACGTCACCACGCAGTTGCGGGACAAACTCGCCAAGGACACGTATACCGTTCACTACCGGGTGAGTCGCCCGGACGGAGAGCCGCTGGGAGGCAGCTTCCAGTTCGCCTACGGCAAGGGGACATGGTCGGCGAAGGACAAGACCACCTGGGAAGGTGCCGATAAGGAGCCCGAGGTCATCAAGAACGCGGACCCGAATGCGACGACCACCGCGACCGTCCGTCCCAGCAGGCCGAGCCGGACCCCTGTCGAGAGCCCCAAGGCGTCCCCGACTCCCACCACCACGTCCCCCACCCCGGAGCCCAGCGCATCAGTCGCTGTGGAGCCACCGAGCGTGCCGCCCGAGGCACCGGCCGGCTCCGATCCTCTGCCGTGGGTCGTCGGCACTGTCATCGTCGGGGCTGCGACTGCGGCTGGTCTCTGGTGGTCCCGGGGGCGGCGGAATCAGTCGGTTTGACCGGGCTGGCGAGCAGGCTCGGTGACGCGGTCACCACGACCATTCCTGGTCCACAGCCGAGTGAGTTGCCCCGCGCCCACGCAGGCGATGACGCCCAGGAACCGACCGACGGTGGCTTCGTTGATCCTTCCGCTCCACCCTCCCCAGAAGTCCTTGTACTCATCGATCACTCGGTCAGGGATCGGTTCTGCGAGGCGGTTGAACCAGATCATGCCAACACCCGCGACCACCAACTCCGCCGTCGTCGCCGACACCGCCAGGCCACCCACCACCAGGGCGAGGGGCACCACCATGAAGGTGACGAAGCGGTGGATGTCGGTTCCGCCCATGAAGACCAGCGCGAAGACTCCGATCGAGTACGCGATCAGGTAGCGGCGGAAGTCGCGTTCCAAGCCGCCCCAGAAGGCGGCGAATCGCGACGTGGAGAACAGCATCAGGACGGGTACGGCGTAGGACGCATATCCGAGCACTATGTTGATGTGCCGCTGCCAGTAGCCCAGCAGTCGAAGCATGTCGGGCACAAAGGTGCCGAAGTCGACGGTCTGCCGGCTCTCCACCGTCTCGATCAGGACTCTGGGGGCGACAACAGCGAGCACGAGCGTGACGAGGAAGGGCAGCCCCCACCGAGCCAGGGCGCGCCAATCCCTCCCCACTATCATCACTGCTATCACCGCGAGCAGGGGTAGGACGGTGAACTCACGGAACGGTGCTCCGATCAAGGTGAGCACGACGAGAGCGCCCCACCGA
The DNA here is from genome assembly GCA_937863965.1 of uncultured Micropruina sp. Classification (GTDB taxonomy): domain Bacteria; phylum Actinomycetota; class Actinomycetes; order Propionibacteriales; family Propionibacteriaceae; genus Micropruina. The sequence goes on along the minus strand of CALMIQ010000489.1, from coordinate 15,845 downwards.
CGCCTCGCAGCTGCCAAGCTGGCGAGGATCACCACTGGGTAGGCGAGATGGTCGGGACGGAAAGGGTCGAACATCAGGAATCTCACGTTCCAGACCGAGAGCAGGACGGCAGCCCATCCCGCCCACGCCGCCTTGACCGATCGGCAAAGAACCCGTACCAGGTAGTAGGCGCTGACCAACTGCAGGACTGCCCCGACCCAGGCGATGACCCGGAAGGCGGACGTCAACGAGATCTGAGCGGCGTCGGACGCGATCCGGGCCAGCAGCGGTGTCCCCCAACGATAGGCGAAGGGTGAAGTCATCGAGTCCGGCTCGAACCAGGTCCGCGCCATCCGGATGTAGCGAACGTTGTCCCAGGTGAAGCGCTCGACGTCTATCAGGCCGGTCGTCAGTTCCAGCAGCCCGACCGCCAGGACGCTGACAGCGGTCACCAGCGCGAGTTGCCGCCACCCGCGACCGAACGAGCCGGTGGATCCAGCTGGTGCGGGCGCGGTGATCACCTGCGGCGCCCGGTGTGTGCGGGGGCGTCCCACCCCTTGGCGCTCAACTCATGGAACAGGCCAGACCAGCGGCGAACGAACGTCTCCTCGGTGAAACCATCCGTGTCCAGGCCAGCCTGCTCGATGAGGGCGCGGTGCAGATCGGGATGCTTCAGGATGCTGACGATCCGATCGGCCATTCCGCGGACGTCACCATAGGGAACGAGAAAGCCGTTCACCTCGTCGGTGATGATGTCGGCCGGCCCGTATCTCAAATCGTAGCTGACCACTGGACAGCCGTGCATCAGGCTCTCCACCACCGTTAACGGGGCACCTTCGTAGCGGCTGGTCATCATGCAGAGGCCGGCCTCCTGATACACCCTGTGGACGTCGGTCGTGTAGCCCATCAGCTTGACCGAGTCCTGGAGCTTCAGGCTCCTGATCCGTGCTGCCAGCACGGACTGCAACTGGCCGCGTCCGTAGATCTCGAGCGTGGCCCCGGGCACGGCTTGCACCACGCGCTCAAAGGCATCTATGGCCTGGTCGACCTGCTTCTGTTGGTCCAGCCGCGCCATCATGACCACCCGCTTCAGGTTCCGGGTGAGAGATGGGTCGAGCGGTGGCTTCTGAGCAGAGTGTGGAATCACCTTGAACTGTGGATGCGGACCGAAGTGTGCCTCGGCCTCGGCTCGCTGGGTTCTGGTCAGGAACACCACGGCGTCCGCATCGTCGGCACGGGTCAGCAGCGTGCGGTAGGAGGCGCGGATCCGGTGGATGTCATCGTATGGCTCGCTGATATGAGCGTTGTGCAGGACGAACAGCCGTTTCACGTTCGGTCGACGGTAGTTCAACAGCATCTCGTCGGCGACGCGGGACTCGCCGGTCACGAATGCGCGCTCGCCACCGATCAGGTTGTCAAGACAGGCATGCAGCACCGGCTCATAGCTGGACCCGACCCGCACCGGCGCGCCTGCGCTGTCGAAGAAGGTCACCCGCTGCGTCTCCACGCTCGTGCCGTCGGCACTGACAGACGTCCAGTGGTTGAAAAGGGGAGTGCCGTTCCGGGCGTAGTGGATGTCCTGTCGCGGTTTGTTGTGCTGCAGATCCCAATAGACAGTTCGTTTCAGGGTCCCGTTCGAACGAAACTCGTCGCGTCGAGTGCGGGAGCGGTTCTCGTTGAAGAAATCTCGGACGATCAGCCGCTCGCGATAGTCGAATCGCTTGTATATGCGATAAACGCCATGCTCATCGAAGTACCGGTACACCGGCTGGTCCTTCTCTTTTATCCACCGCATGCCGGGTTCATCGACCGGGTGATGGATCGGAGGGCCATCGTAGATGGAATCATCCGGGTAATAGTCGTGAAGGCTGGCCAGTCGCACACCCGGGGCCAGTGCGCCCTTTGCGCCGAAGGTGTGCGACAGATCATCCAGTTCGCCCGAACTGAACATGGTCACCACCGTAGTCTCAACGCCCTCGAATGTGTGCCACAAGCGTGTCTTGGTTAGGATGGACGCAGTTCGACCCGCATAGTGGCGGGGGATTCCGCCGACCACGATCACATACTTCGCGGATGGGAATGTCTGGGTAGTCGGGATCGGATCTTCCCGCGCAGGCAAGCGTCGTCGACCGGCGTGCCGCTGCAACCGAATCCTGTCCACAACCGCCCTGGTCTTCCGGGCGGGTGGGCTGGCGGCGAGGCGACTCGCGATACCCTTGGCAGCCATGGTTTCCTTTCGTCCGCCGGTAGTCTAAGCGCGGCCCCAATGTTGCAGGAGTAGATCACGTGCGAGTCATCACCTACGGCACCTTCGACCTGTTCCACGAAGGACACCGACGGCTGTTGGAGCGGGCCAAGGCGCTGGGTGACCACCTGATCGTCGGGGTCACCACCGACAACTACGACGACTCCCGGGGTAAGCTCAACGTCGCGCAGACCCTGATGGAGCGGATCAACAACGTGGTCGCCTCGGGTCTGGCCGATGAGGTGATCATCGAGGAGTACGAGGGCCAGAAGATCCAGGACATCCAGAAGCACGAGGTCGACATCTTCGCCATCGGATCCGACTGGCTGGGCAAGTTCGACTACCTGAAGGACTACTGCGAGGTGGTCTACCTCGACCGCACCAAGGGTGTCTCCAGCACCCAGCTGCGCAACGAGACCGCCGGCGTGCTGCGGATCGGCATCGCCGGGGCCGGCCGGATCGCCGCACGGTTCGTCGCCGAGGCCCGCTACGTGAGCGGCGTCAGCGTCGAGGCGGTGCACTCGCGGACCTGGGAACGCACCAAGGAGTTCGCGGACCGGCATGAGCTGGAGTGGGCGAACCAGAGCTACGAGGATCTGCTCGGCCATGTGGACGCGGTGTACGTCGCCACCCCGCACGACACGCACTACGACTACACGAAACGCGCCATCGAGGCGGGTCTGCACGTGTTGTGCGAGAAGCCGATGACCCTCTCCCGGGCGCAGACGTCGGAGTTGTTCGAGTTGGCGGCGGCCCGCGGCGTGGTCCTGCTGGAGGCGGTCAAGACGGCCTTCTCGCCCGGCTTCCAGCGGATGGTCGCCGTGGCCCGGAGCGGCTCCATCGGCCAGGTCCGCTCGGTCGACGCCACCTTCACCAAACTGGTCGACTCCGGTCGCGAGATGGTCGGCGCCGACGGCGGATCGATCTCGGAGCTGGCGACCTATCCGCTGTTGGCGGCCGTCAAGCTGCTCGGCCTGGGGTTCACCGACCTGCAGACCGTGTCCCTGCGGCCGCCGGGCTCGCAGGTGGAGGTGTTCTCGCGGATCGACCTCACCTATCCGCACGCGGTGGCCTCGGCCCGCACCGGGCTGGGCGTCAAGGCCGAGGGCGATCTGGTCGTGGCCGGCAGCGCCGGCTACATCTACGTGCCCGCCCCATGGTGGCTCACCGAGTACTTCGAGGCGCGTTTCGAGGACTCCCGGAAGAGCAAGAAGTACTACTACAAGTTCGACGGCGACGGTTTACGGTACGAACTCGCCGAGTTCGCGTCGATGATCCGCAGCGGGACGCCGGAGTCGTTCAAGCTGCGCCCGGCGGAGTCCATCGCGATCGCGGATATGATCGAGCGGGCGCGGGCGTCCGCGACGATCATTCGTTGAGCACTGAGGCATTTCGTTGAGTATTGAGGGGAGCCCCGCGTGGCAGTCCGGAAGATCCTGCCGCTTCGCCACCTGAAGACCATCCCCACCTGGCTGGGCCGCGCGAAGAACCCGGCCGTCCGGCGCACCTACGGGGTGGTCAGGACCGCCGTCCGGCGGGTGGCGAACGCGGTCACGCCGCTGCAGATCGGCTGGGTGGGCGTCCTGCGGACGGCGCACTGGCTGGACGACGCCACCTTCGAGATCTCCGGCTGGGCCTACGAGCGCGGTATGGACTTCAACCGCGAGGCGCCGCGGATCCGCGCCCGGCTGCGCAGTTTCGGCCAGCCCGACATCGAGGCCGAGGTCATCCGGATCGACGAACCACAGGCCAACACCGGGGTGAAGGACATCCAACTCGACTACACCGCCGCGGGGTTCGTGGCGCGGTTCGACCTGTCCGACCTGATCCGGTTGGGACGCCTCCAGCGACGGACCTGGCGCGTCGTGCTGAGCGTGTCGGGCGGTGGGCGGTCGATGTCCGGGACGCTGGTCCGGCGCACGCGTTTCGGCTCCGCCGAGCATCTGTTCGCGCGCACCTTCGAGGGGATCCAGGTGCTGCCCCGCTGGGTGAAGGGCCCCGGCCTCACCTTCGAGGTCGCCCGCCCGGCGGCACTGGCGGCCACCTGCACCGTGCAGGGACGCCGGGTCAGCGCCGACCTGACGCTCAGTGGCATCCGGTTCTCGCATGCCGAGATGGTTTCCCCGCAGGCCACCGTCCCGATGGCCGACACGGCACTGCCCGGCGGCCGGATGCGCGTCGAAGCCGTGCTGCCGCCGATCGACCCGGCCGGCGCGACCAGCCTGCTCGACCCCGAAGAGGACGAGGGCATGTTCTCGCCCGAGTTCGGCGAGGCCACCCGGCCCGTGCTGAGCGTGCGCCTGGACGTGGTGGACGCCCGGGGCGGCCGGCACCAGGTCGCCTCGGTGCTCGACCAGAGCTGGGAACTGGAGCAGCCCGATCGGCTGCCGCTGCCCTACCCGGGCCCGGACGGCACGCTGCGCCTGCGGGACACCGAGGCCATGCTGCTGGTCACCGAGGTCGATGTGGAGACCGGTGCCGAACCGCGGGTACGGGTCCGCGGGCGGGCCCTGGGCGACGCGCTGGACGGCATCGAGCTGGCGCTGATCGGTCCGCGAGCCCAGCGTCCGATGAGCCTGACGATCGAGCCGGACGGCGCCTTCGAGGCCGTGGCTGACTGGCTCGGATCGCAGTGGGGGCAGCCGGCCTCGCCGCCGCCGCTGGGCCAGTACACGTTGCGCGCCAGCGGTCTCGACGGCCGCTGGCTGCGGGTCGCGGCCGCACCGGGCCTGGTGGCGGACGTCCCGCGGGTCGTCGACTTCGACGAGCTCGGGTTCCGCTGCCTGATCGGCCTCGGCGGCGGACGCCGGCTCGTGCTGGTGATCCAGACGCTGCTGCGGCCGCAGGAGACCGGCCCGGTCAAGCAGATGGAGCTGGCCCGGCGCTACCAGCGTCCCGGCACGCCGATCGTGGATCAGTTCTACTTCGAGGCGTTCGGCGGGGCGGCGGCGACCTGCAACCCGCTGGCACTCGATCGGGAGGTGGCCCGGCGCCTGCCGGAGGCGCGCCGGATCTGGGGGGTCACCAACGCCTCCGTGGTGGTGCCCGAGGGTGCCATCAAGGTCGTCCGGGGCACCGAGGCCTGGTGGCGGGCCCGCGAGACCTCCCGCTACGTGATCGTCAACGAGTGGCTGACCCGTCCGGGTATGGGCAAGACCACGCTCGGGAAGCGCAACTACGTCCGGATGCCCGGTCAGATCGTCCTGCAGACCTGGCACGGCACCATGTTCAAGCGGATCGGCCTGGACCGGCACACCACCGACCTGGTGGTGCGCCGCGAGCTGCTGGCCGAACGCGAGAACTGGAGCCTGCTGCTGTCGCAGAACCCGCACAGTACCGAGATCTTCCGGCGCGCCTACGAGTACGAGGGCCCGATCTGGGAAGAGGGCTATCCGCGCAACGACAGCCTGCACACCGGCGATCGACGGGCGATGCGACGCAAGCTGGGCATCGGCGACGACGAGATCGCGGTGCTGTACGCGCCGACCTGGCGCGAGAACCGCACCGAGATGGTCACCTTCCTGGAACTCGAACGCCTGATGGCCGACCTGGGCGATGGGTACCGGCTGCTGTTGCGCGGGCACTCGCGGACCAAGAAGTTCGGCGCCGACGTGCACCTGCCCGGCGTCCTGGATGTGACCAGCTACCCCAACATCGCCGATCTGTACCTGGCCGCCGACGCGTTGATCACCGACTACTCGTCGGTGATGTTCGACTTCTCGGTCACCGGGCGTCCGATGATGTTCTTCGTCCCCGACATCGAGGAGTACCGGGGCGAACTGCGGGGCGTCTACTTCGACCTGGCCGAGGCCGCGCCCGGCCCGCTGCTGCACACCCAGGACGAGGTGGTCGCGGCCGTTACCGCCATCGAACGGGACACGCCGCTGTACGCCGAGAAGTACCGAGCCTGGCAGGAGCGCTTCAACTCCCACGACGACGGCCACTCCGCCGAGCGGGTGATCGAGCAGCTGCTCGCGATGGAGTGACTCGGGCGGCCGCGGCCTCCCTTACGGCAGCCGGGTGGTGGCCCGGAGCATGTTGTGGTCGGCGGGGATGCGGCCCACGAAATGGTTGTTCGCGTCCACCTTCACCACGGTCTCCCACTCGGGCACCTCGACGCCGGCCGACACCCAGATGTAGTCGAGGTAGGTGCCGTTGGTGTAGCTGAACGACGGTGCCTTCGCGGCGAAGTTGTTGAAGCTGGAGAAGTTCGTCCGGATCCGCTTCTCGACGATGGCTCCCTTGGTGGTCTTCGTCGACCGGTAGGTGTTGCCCAGTGGATCGATGAACCCGGCGCCGGTCAGCACGTCGTAGGGCCCGTTGGCCGGGACGGTCCACTTGTGCGAGTTGAAGTCGCCGACGAAGTACACCGGTAGGCCCTGCCGTTTGGCGTTGATCAGTGCCAGTGCCTCCCGGGTCTGGGTGACCCTGAGGTCGAAGTAGGCGCTCGAACCGCCGGAGTCAGGGCGGTGTTCGAGGTGGGTGTTGGCGAAAAGGAACCGTCGTCCGCTGTCCTTGTCCTCCAGGATCGCCCACGCGAGATACCGGTCGGGATCGGTCTCCTTCACCTTGGCCAGCCGCTTCGAGCCCTCGGAGACCAGCGCCAGCCGGGAGCTGTTGTAGACGATCTTGGTGCCCTGGGAGGCGCCCTGGTCCTGGTAGACGCAGTTGGTCGGCGTCGTGGACTTCACACAGTTGTTGCGGTGCTTGTTGGTCACCTTGTAGGGGCTGCCCAGCCGCTCCACCAGGTCCTCGAACTGCGCCTTGCTGACCTGCTTCCCGGCGGAGTCCTTCAGCCAGCCCTGGGATGCCTCCTGGAAGCCGATCACGTCGGCCTTCTGGGCCTTGACGGTGGCCACCACGGCATCGCGCCGCTCGTACCAGGTGCCCTCGTTGGGCCGGCCGGCGAAGCAGTTGGCGCAGGTGACGTTGTAGGACGCCACCCGCAGCTCGACGGGCTTGTCGCTACGGGTCTTGGCCGTCTTCGTGGGCGAATAGCCGCTCAGTGCGGCGCCGGCGGCGGTCACCACGCGCACCCTGAGGTGGTAGGTGGTGGCGGCGTCGAGACCGGAGACGGTGGCCGTCGTCCCGCTGCTGGTCAGGGTCTTCGGGCTGCTCATCGCCGCGTTGGCCGAGGATTGCACCTGGTACCGCAGCCCTGAGCCGCGGGACTTCCAGCTGACGGAGAGCTTCCCCGGGGCAGTCGCGGACGCGGTCAGCCCGGTCGGTGGCAGGTGGCTGGCCGTGGACGCGGTCGCGGTGTTCGCCTTCACGGCGGAGGAGTAGGGGCCGAGGTTGATCCCCGACGGCGTGATCACCCGGATCTTCAGGTAGTAGGTGGTCCCGCCGCTGAGGCCGGTCAGCTCGGCCGAGCCGCCGGAGAAGCGGGCGTACTTCGCGCCGGCCATCGACGACTTCTTCGCGTACTGGATGCGGTAGCGCTCGGCGCCGGCCACCGTCGTCCAGCTCACGGCCAGCGCCGACTTGGACGCCGCCGTGACCTTCAGGCCCTTCGGCGCCGTCATCGCCGCGGTCTTCACCGTGATGGCCGGGGAGTAGGCGCTCAGGTTGCCGCCGTCGGCCGTGATCACGCGCACCTTGACGTAGTAAGTGGTGTTGGGCCGGAGCCCGTTGAGGGTCTGGCTGGTCGACGTCTGCCGTCGGTAGACGGCGTCGGCGAACGACGACTTCGTCGCGTAGCTGACCCGGTAGCGGATGCCGCTGCCCCGGCTGCTCCAGCCGAGGGTCACCGAGGTGGTCTTCGATGCGGTGGCCTTCAGGCCGAGCGGGGCCAGCTGGGTGTAGCCGGAGGCCCTCGTCTTCACCTTCAGTGTCGCGGAGTAGTTGCTCAACGCGCCGCCGTCGGCGTCGATCACGCGCACCCGCAGGTAATAGGTGGTGCCGGCGGACAATCCGCCGACGTCGGCCGCTGCGGCGTCCACCGAGGCCGACTTCGCCCTGCTGAAGTCGGTCGACGTCGCGTACTGCACGCGATAGCGGGAGGCCCCGCTGACGGACTTCCAGCCCACCGAGACGGCCTTGGTGCTGGTGCTGAGGACCTTCAGGCCGGTCGGGGTGGCCGGCTTGGCCGCCTCCGCCGCGGGCACGGAGACGCCGATGGTCAGGACGGCCGCCAGCAGGGCGACGAGTACGACACGCAGGGTCTTCAAGGGGGACTCCTGTGAAACTGAAAAGGGGGTGAGAGTTCGGAGTCTAAACATTCAGGCCGTGTCAATCCAACGCGCCGAAACCACCCTCAACAATTCCTGAAGGGTTTCACCCGGTGGGGGAGCCGTAGGGTGTGGGCGTGCGTGGCTCACCGATGATCACCGTGGAGGCCTACCGGGACCGGGTCGTGGCGCTGGCCGCCGTCCGGGCCCTGGAGGTGGACCGGGTGCCGTTGGCCGAGGCCTGCGGGCGGGTACTGGTCGGCGACCTGATCGCGCGGTTCCCCGTTCCGCCCTTCGACAATTCGGCGATGGACGGGTTCGCCGTCCGGGCCGCCGACATCGTCACGACGCCGGTCGACCTGGCGGTGGTCGGCGAGAGCGCGGCCGCGGGCGGGGCAATCCCGGCGGTGCGACCGGGAACCGCCGTGCGGGTGATGACCGGCGCCCGGGTGCCGCCGGGCGCGGATGCCGTCGTCCCGGTCGAGCTCACCGACCAGGTCGCGGGACCGGTCCCGCTGCCGAGCCGGGTGCGGATCGACGAGCGGGTGGCCGAGGGACGCCACATCCGCCGTGCCGCCGAGGACCTGGCCGCCGGCGACCTGGTGCTCGGGACCGGTGCGCTGCTCACCCCGGCCGCCGTTGCCGCGGCCGCCAGCGTGGGCTACGGGGAGTTGGTCGTCCGGCGCCGGCCGCGGGTGGCGGTGGTGGCGACGGGGGCCGAACTGGTGGCGCCGGGCCTGGCGCTCGCGGCGGGTGAGATCCCGGACTCCAATTCGGTGATGGTGGCCGCCCTGGCCGCCGCTGCCGGTGCGGACGTCGTCGCGGTGCGGCGCAGCGGGGACGACGCGGTCGCCCTGGGCGGGATGCTCGCCGACCTGCCGCAGGTGGACGTGGTGTTCACCACCGGGGGAGTGTCGGCCGGCGCCTACGAGCCGCTGCGGCAGCTGGGTGCCGGCCTGGAGTTCTGCTCGGTGGCGATGCAGCCGGGCAAACCGCAGGCCTGCGGCCTGGTCGACGACGTCCCACTGGTGGCCTTCCCCGGCAACCCGGTGAGTTCCTTCGTGTCGTTCCAGGTGTTCGGCCGGCCGCTGCTGGACGCGCTGACGGGTGCGCGCCGCTCGATGGCGCGTGGTCTCGCGACGGCTCTGGAGGACTGGCGGTCGCCGCCCGGTCGCCGGCAGTACGTGCCGGTCGTGGTGGAGCCCGGCGGGGTCCGGCCCAGTCACGCCCGCGGCTCGGGCTCGCACCTGGTCGCATCGCTGCACCGGGCCGAGGCGCTCGCCATCGTGCCGGAGGAGCGTGAGGCCGTCGTGGTCGGCGACCGGCTCGAAGTCATGGGATTCTGAGCGGATGCGATTCACCCACCTGGACGAATCCGGTGCCGCCCGCATGGTCGATGTCACCGGTAAACGACCCACCGTGCGCGAGGCGACCGCGGTCGGACGGGTCACCTGTTCGGACGCCGTGGTCGAGGCGCTGCGCGGCGGCGCCGTCCCGAAGGGCGACGTGCTGGCGGTCGCCCGGGTGGCCGGCATCGCCGCCGCCAAGAAGGTGCCCGAGCTGCTGCCCCTGGCGCACGTGATCGGCGTGCACGGCGTGGTGGTCGACCTGGCCATCGTCGACGACGGGGTGGAGATCACCGCCACCGTGCGCACGGCCGACCGCACCGGGGTCGAGATGGAGGCCCTGACCGCCGTCACCGTAGCGGCTCTGGCGATCGTCGACATGATCAAGGGCGTGGACCGGTCGGCGGCGATCGCCGACTGCCGGATCGTCGCCAAGTCGGGCGGCCGCAGCGGCGACTGGAAGCGTTAGCCGGCGACCCCGGCGCCACGCGCCCGCATGTTAGGGTCGCCTCGATCTTTCATCGAGCGATTCCGGGAGGGCTGGCGGAATGGGCCTGTCGAACGGTATCGCCCCCGTCCGAAAGACCGCACGGACGGTACGCAATGCCTATCGGCGGGCCCGCGACCTGGCGCGAGCCGGTGGTGAGAACGACTCCTCCGACGAGGCGACGCAATGGGTGCGCTGCTATCGGTCGGCGAAGCTCGATCCGGCCATGGTGCTGTACCAGACGCATTCCGGGGCGTCCATGTCGTGCAACCCCTATGCGATCTTCCGCGCACTGCTCGACGATCCCGAATTCGCACACCTGAAGCATGTCTGGGTCCTCGACAGCTATGCCGAGATCGGACTGCGCTCCGCGGAGTACGCCGGCCATCCGAATGTGACCTTCGTCCGCTTCAAGACCCGCGAGTACCTCGAGACACTCGCCGGCGCCGGCTACCTCATCCAGAACACGACCTTCCCGTCGTACTTCACCAAGCGGCCCGGGCAGGTGTACGTGAACACCTGGCACAGCGCCGGGGCGGTGAAGAAGATGGGCTTCGACCTGCCCCAGGGCAACTACGTGAGCCGCAACGTGCTGCGCGACCTGATGATGGCCGACTTCATCGTCGCGCCCAACGCGTTGATGGCCAGGATGTACGCCGAGTCGTTCCGGTTGCGCGGCCTGTATCGCGGCAAGGTCCTCGAATTCGGCTATCCGCGCAACGACGTCACGCTGAACACGCCGCCCGCCGAGGTGTTCGACGAATTGCGGCAGCGGGGCGTCCGGGTCGACCCGGCCAAGAAGGTGATCCTGTACGCGCCCACCTGGCGCGGCACCATCGGCAACGTGCGTGCCGGGGTGGACGAGCTGGAGCAATTCCGGGCGACCCTGGCCGCGGGGATCCGCTCCGACGACTATCAGATCCTGATCAAGCCGCACCTGTATCACTACAACCAACTGACCCGGGAACAGCGGCTCAGCGGGCAGTACATTCCGCGTCATTTCAACGCGAACCGCCTGCTGGCGGCGGTCGACATCCTGGTCTCGGACTACTCCAGCATCTTCTTCGATTTCATGGTGACCGGCCGTCCGATCCTGTTCTTCGTCCCCGATCTGGTCGAGTACACCAGGGAACGCGGCCTGTACTTCACCCCGGACGAACTGCCCGGACCGGTGACCGACGATCCCGCGGCGATCGCGGGATGGATCAACGACCTCGACGCCACGGTGGATGCGCACGCCGAGCGCTACGCCCGCGTGCGGGCGCTGGCCTGCGCCCACGAGGACGGTCGATCGGCCCGGCGGACCGTCGATGCGGTGTTCCGTGGCCGGCGTCTCGACGGTGTCACCGACGGACCGATCGAACCGGACCGGCAACGGCTGCTGTTCTACGCCCCCGACCTGGACTCCCACGGTGCCACGGAGGCGCTGCTCGCCCTGGTGGGTGCCTTCGATCGCACCCGCTACGACATCAGCGTCGCCGGCATCGGGCACGGCAGGGCGAGCCGCGACAATCTCGAACGGATCACGGACGCGCGGGTGTTCGTCCGGGTGGGCGGGTCGGCCCTGACCCGACACGAGGCCAGGGCGCTGGCGCACCTCGAACGGTACGGTCCGACGGATCGGCTGTCCCGCATGTTGCGGCCCGAACCGGTTCTCGAACGCGAGTGGCGGCGCAGGTTCGGTGACGCCGAGTTCGACGTGATCGTCGACTGTTCTCGCTACCCTTCGACCTTCGCCTGGATGGCGAAGCTGAACTCCCGGGCGAGGCTGGTGGTGTGGCAACACACCGACGTGGCCGCCGACCTGCGCCATCGCGGCACGTGGAGGCACTCCGGGGCGGGCGCGCCCGCCGTCACCGAGGCGGCCCTCGCCGCCGTCTACCGCGCCGCGGATGCGGTCGTCGCGCCCAGCCCCGAGCTGCTGGCCGGCGACCGGGCGAGCTTCCCCGGCGTCCGGACGTTCGCGGCCGCCGAGAGCCCGGTCGATGTGGCGCGGGTGCGTCGGCTGCTCGCCGAGGCCGAGGCCTGGCGCGACACCTGGCGGTCCCGCGAGGACCTGATCGTGGCCGACGTGGTGGTGGACGAGAGCGGGGCGGTGCGCACCCTGCAGTTGGACGACACTCCGCCATCGCCCGAGACGGGGCAGCCGTACCGCCGGTTCGTGACGATGGGGTCGTTGTCGCCCGAGAAGAACCAGGCGAACCTGGTGACGGCGTTCGGAGACTTCGTGCGTGAGCATCCCAACTCGAGGCTCTTCGTGATCGGCGCCGGACCGGCGGCGCGCGAGCTGAGGCAGCTCGCGGCCCGGCTCGGGCTGACCGGCCGGGTCTGCTTCACCGGGTACCTGCGCAACCCGTTCACCGTGCTCGGCCGCTGCGACTGCTTCGTGCTGCCGTCGGAGTACGAGGGGTTCAGTCTGGCCGTGTGCGAGGCGCGGCTGGCCGGGCTGGCGATCGTCCTGGCCGGATTCGCCTCGGCGCCCTCGGTGTCGGTGCCCGACGGGCAGCTCGTCACCGGATTCACCGCCGATGAGTTGCACGCCGGGCTGCGGGCCTACGCCGACGGTCGGGTCCGGTCCGAGTACGCCTTCGACGCGGACGCCCACAACGCCGCGGCGCTGGCCCAGTGGGAGGCGATCGTCGGCCGGGCGGGTGCTCAGTCGGCGCGCGGGTGATCGCCGCCGTCCAACTGGTCGACGATGTGCGCGACCAGCGGGCCGACGACCGCCACCGTGTCACGGACGCCGCCGGCCGAGCCGGGCGCATTCACCACCAGGGCGGACGGACGCTTCTTCGACGTCACGATGCCGGCCTCGGCCCGGGACAGGACCGCCGCCGGCACCTGCTCGGCACCCCGCCGGCGAACCTCGTCCACCAGGCCGGGCAGCGTCACGGTGAGCATCTCGGCGGTGACCTGGGGTGTGACGTCCCGCGGCGCGATGCCGGTTCCGCCGGTGGTGACCACGACGCGGGCCCCCCGCTTGATCGCCGACCGGATGCCGCGGCGGATCTCGGCCGGCTCGTCCGGGACGACCGTCAGGGCGGCGTCGATGCCGTGTGTGGCGAGCAGGTCGACGGCGAGGGGTCCGGAGCGGTCGGCGTACTCGCCGGAACTGGCCCGGTCGGAGACGGTCAGCACGGCGCCGGGAATGCGGTTCATGGCACAACGCTAGCCGTCGCGGTCGATCCGGGGCCCCGCGGACCGCCACCGTGGGCCGTGGGTTTGCGGCGAGCTCAGCCGGACGCCCGTCGCACCGAGTACAGCACGTAGTCGAACCGGCGGCCCTCCCGCTCGACGCCGATCACGGTCTCGGTCGGCGTGCCCAGGCGGGCCAGCGTCCGGCCGAGTTCCGGCGCGACGCCCTCCGACCAGATCACCAGCACGCCGCCGGGGTTGAGTCGGCCGACGGCGGTGCGCAGCCAATCGGCGGCATAGACCCGGGCGTTGTGGTCATGGATCAGGAACCCCGGACCGTTGTCGACGTCGAGCAGGATCGCATCGAAGGCGTCCGGGCGCCGGGGCAGCCACTCGGCGACGTCGCCGTGGTGCAGCTGGACCCGCGGGTCATGGGCGACCCGGCCCAGTTGGTCGGTGATGCCTGCCAGGGCCCACTCGATCAGCGGCTGGGCGAGCTCCACGACGTCCACGTGCCGGGCGCCGCCGTCCAGCAACCGGGCGGCAGTGAAGCCCAGGCCCAGACCGCCGACCAGCACCCGGTCCGGGGCCTCGCCGGCGGCGTCGGCGAGCGCGATCTCGCTGGTGGTCTCGGCGGAGTCCATCGCGAACACGCCGTTGACGATCAGCTCGACCACGTCCCCGCGACGACGCAGGGCGATCTCGCCGGTCGGGGACACGGCTCTGGCCAGGTACTCGAGCATGAGGATCATCGTTCCCGAACCCGTGGCGGCCGGCCAGTCAGTGCCCGCGCCGCTTCTCCTGCACGGCCCGCGCGAAGACCGCCCATGAGTACTCGGTGCGTCGTCCGTCCTGCAGCAGGCAGACGGTGAGCACGGCCCAGCCCGGACGCTTGCGCCGCATCTCGTCGCTGTTGACGAAGTCCGTCTTCTTGACCAATGACAGTCGCTCGATGACATAGGTCACCTCTGTGGTGCGCGTCGTGATCACCAGGTGATAGCCGAGTTTCACCGCCCCCCGCGCGGCCAGTGCGTTGCAGGGAAGCTTCCTGATGGAACTGGAATGGCAGGTCAGATACGTCGTGTTCGTCGACCCCATTCCGGCCTTGGCGCCGTAGTTGCTCGGCCAGGATGCGCGGTGGAAATCGCTGGCGTAGATGGCCCGGGTGACATTCGCTCCCGGATGGGTCTCGTTGTAGGCGACCGCCATCGCCCCCAGGCTCTCGGCGACGGTGCCGAGCGCGAAATCCAGCTCGGGAATGGCGATGCGCTCCGGTACGTCCGGGGCGAGCGCCGGGCGGGGTGGGCCCGCCGGCGACGTGCTGGCGACGGGAGCCACCACGTCGGGGACCGGATCGATGGGTGCGGGTTGGCTGTGCCACCGCCCCGCCAGGACGAGACCGAGCGAGACGATGGCCAGCACGGCGGCGGCCACCCGTGCGACCGGGGACATCTACCGCTTCCGGCCCAGGTAGGCCACCCCCGCAGCGCTGATCAGGCCGAGGATGCCCAGGCCAGTGAGCGGATCGACCCCGTCATCCAGGCCGGGGCTCTGGTCCACCCCATCGTTCAGACCGGGATCCGACTTGGGCTTGGGCTCCGGCGACCTGCTCGGCTCGGGTGTCTCGCTCGGGCTCGGGGTCGGCGTCGGTGTTTCACTCGGGGTGGGCGTTTCGCTCGGGGTGGGCGTTTCGCTCGGGGTGGGCGTTTCGCTCGGGGTCGGCGTGGGCGTTTCGCTCGGAGTCGGGGTTTCGCTCGGAGTCGGGGTTTCGCTCGGAGTCGGTGTTTCGCTCGGCTTCGGCGTTTCGCTCGGCTTCGGCGTTTCGCTCGGCGTCGGTGTCTCGCTCGGCTTCGGCGTACAGGTCTCGGTGGGTTTCGGCGTGGGCGTCCGGGTCTTGGTGGGCTTCGGCGTGGGCGTCCAGGTCTTGGTCGGTTCCGGCTTCGGCGTCTTGGTGGGCTTCGGCTCGGGCGCCTGGGTCTCGGTGGGTTCGGGCTCGGGCTCGGACGTCCGGGTCTCGGTGGGCTCCGGCTTGGGCGTCTTGGTCTTCGTCTTGGTCGGTTCCGGCTTGGGCGACGACGACGGTTTCGGTCCGGTGGTGCCGGAACCCTGTGGCGCGCTCGCCTGCGCGGTGGTCTGGCTGAGTGCGACCGGCACGATCAGGCTCAGTGACAAGGCGCCGACGGCAGCCCAGATTCGATTCATGATCCCTCCCCCTGGGATAGCTGACCTGCGCCGGGCCAGGCGGCGCGGCGCTGACGGGTCCCGTGCCGATAACGCGCTCGCGAAAATCCCGCAGTGGAACAACAGCGTCCTACGCCGCAGATTTCCGAAAGACGCCTCAATTCGATCCTGAGACGCCGGAAGTAGTCTCCCTCCCGTGAGACTGAACCAGACCCTAGCAGCGGCGCCCTGGCTCGACAAGACCTACCTACTTCGACCTGAAGAAGTCGGTTGGTCGGGATCGGCCGGTTCGGGCTGTTGAG
>CALMIQ010000488.1 GCA_937863965.1 uncultured Micropruina sp. | reverse complement strand
ACCGCCACCGACTATCTGCCGGAGGCGATCGGCGCCTACCTGCGGCTGCCGCGGGATTGGGCGGACAGCCGTCCGGTGGAGAACGGCAAGACGCCGCTGCTGCTGCTGATCGACCAACTCGACCTGCTGGGGGCCACCATGGAGAAGATCTACGACGCCGCGAACTCCACCGACGCCGCCGCCCTGATCACCCACGGCAAATTCCTGCAGGAGCGGTTCGGCCACTCCCCCGCCACCGATCTCAACGTCCCGGCCGCCCCGCCGGATCAGCCGCGAGACCCGTTCGACCTGGAGCGCCCGTGAGCACACCCGACCTGGCCAGCACCCTCGACGCCCTGGCCGACGCGGCCCGCACCGCCGGTGTCGATCCGGCCGCGGCCCGCACCGAGGGCGAGCAGCTGGCCGCCACCGTCGCCGAATCGGCCGTCGGCTCGTTCGTCGACTGGTGCACCGCGACCGGGCGTGCGATCAGCGCCCAGGTGTTCATGGACGCCGCGCTGCGCGGGCGCCGTTTCCGCACCTCGGCGACGCCGCTGGTCTCCCAGCTGCACAACTCACGGTCGGGCCAGGCCGTGCCCTACGCGAAGGCCCTGGCCGAGGTGGCCTCCGCAGCCGCCCTGCTCGGCACCCCGACGCCGCAGGGCATCGGCGCCGCGCAGGGTGCAGCCAGCGCCCAGCTGAACGCCGCCCAGGGGTTGGGCGGCCGCCTGCCCGCGCCGTCGTCCGCGCCGGGCCAGGGGTCGGACGCCGAGTTCGTCCGGCAGGCGCCGCAGATCCTGGCCAGCGTCCTGGAGCGGATGCACACCAGCCAGTCCCGGCTGCTCGACCTGCAGCAGCTCGATCCGTTCGGCGCCGGCAGCTTCGCCGGGCTGGGGAACAGCGCCGCACCCGGGGGCCTCGACAGGCTCGACCGGCGGGACGTCGCCCCGTCCGATCCGGTCCAGGCCGCACCCCCGCCTGACGCCGTCCCCGCCGAACCCGACAAGCCCGCCGAACCCGAGAAGCCCGCCGAACCGGAGAAGTCGTTGGAGGAACTGCTCGCCGAACTGGACGCCCTGGTCGGGCTGACCACGGTGAAGGCCGAGATCCACCGGCAGACCGCCGTGCTCAAGGTGGACGCGCTGCGCGCCAGGGCCGGCCTGAAGAGCCCCACCATCACCCGGCACCTGGTCTTCGTCGGCAACCCGGGCACCGGCAAGACCACGGTGGCCCGGCTGGTGGCCGGCATCTACCGGGCGGTCGGGCTCCTCTCGAAGGGGCAACTGGTCGAGGTGGACCGTTCGGAACTCGTCGCCGGCTACCTGGGGCAGACCGCGATGAAGACCGCCGAGGTGGTCGCCTCGGCCGAGGGCGGCGTCCTGTTCATCGACGAGGCGTACGCGCTCAACGGCGACCAGTACGGCGAGGAGGCGATCAACACCCTGGTGAAGGAGATGGAGGACAAGCGCAACGACCTGGTCGTCATCGTCGCCGGCTACCCGCTGCCGATGTCGATCTTCATCGCCCAGAACCCGGGCCTGGCCAGCCGCTTCCGCACCACGATCGGCTTCGACGACTACAGCGACATCGAGCTGGAGCGGATCTTCACCGGCATGGTCGCGCAGGCCGACTACGACCTGGGCGAGGGCTGCCTGGAGGGCTTCCGCGAGCTGCTCGGCGTCCAGGTCCGGGACGAGACGTTCGGCAACGGCCGGTTCGCCCGCAACGTGCTGGAGGCCGCGATCGGCAAGCACGCCTGGCGGCTGCGCGACGTCGCCGACCCCACCCTCGACGAGCTGCGCACCCTGCTGCCCGATGATCTGCGGCCGGACGCCGCACCCGCCGTCGACTGGCCGGCCACGCCGTCCGGCCAGCTGGAACCGCCCGTCACCGAGGGAGCACCGTGAGCGCTTCCACCGCCCCGCCCACCCCGCGGCGACGCACCGCGACCCCGCGGTCGGTGCGCCGGCTGCGGAGGCTGCAGTCGGCCGCGGTCGCGCTGCTGCTGGCGTTCGGCGCGCTCGTGGTCACCGCGCTCGCGATCTCCTTCAACGCCTCCACCCGGGCCGCCGAGAGCCTGACCCAGTACGAGCGGCTGGGCGAGGCCCGCGTCCAGGCGCTCGAGGTGCAGCAGGCGGCGAACACCTGGGCGTTGACCCCCACCGACGCCGTCCGCACGACGGTCACCGACCAGCTCACCACCCTGGCCACCACGCTGGCCGACGCCTCGGCGGTGGACGCCGACCGCGACCGGATCGTCCCGCTGACCGGTGCCCTGGTGCACTACTCGATGACCCTGCAGGACGCCCTCAACGCCAAGGGCGAGGCGTCCGCGGCCCTGCTGGCGCAGGCCGACTCCCAACTGTCCAAGCAGCTGCTCGCACCGCTGGAGAGCGCCACCGCGGCCGCCGCCGACCGGATGGCCGGGGAACTCACCGCCAGCTGGCTGGGTTGGGTGATCGGCGGTGCGGTGGTGGCCGCCGGGGGCCTGGTGGCGGTGCTGATCGCGCTGGCCCGGACGTCCCACCGCTACGTCAACCCCGGCGTCGCACTGGCGCTGCTGTGCGCGCTGGGCTCGGTGGTCGTGCTGACCCTCACCACCAACGCGGCCTCCAGCGCGGCGTCCGGTTTCGCCGACGGCTCGCGGGTCGAGGTGGACGCCGTCGCCACCGTCCGGCAGCAACTCCACCAGGCCCGCGCCGACGAACTCCTCGCGGTCGGGCTGCGGGCGGCGGGCGGCAGCTACCAGCAGCGCTGGACGACGGCCACCACCACGGCCCGCGCCGCGCTGACCAAGCTGCCGAAGTCCACCACCGCGGTCGCCGCCCTCGACGCCTACATCACCGCTCATGGACAGGTGACCGCCGCCACCGGCAAGGCCCAGTGGGACACGGCGAGCGGCCTGGTCACCGGCACCGGCGCGGCCACGGCCGGGAAGACCTTCACGTCGCTCGACGGCTCCCTCAACACGGTCAACGCGAATCTCCGCGGGCCGGCGATCTCCGCGGTGCGGTCGGTTGAGAACGCCGTGGTCGGCGCCATCGCCGGCGTGATCGTGCTCACCCTGACCGGCGTCTGGCTGGCCGTGTGGGGCGTCGCCCGACGAATCGAGGAGTACCGATGAGCCCGGTCAGCGCACCCACCGCCCCCGGGCGGCTGGGCGAACCCGTGCAGCCGCAGGCGATGATCGGCTACCTCGCCGAACTGGACGCCTGGACGGCCGCCCGGCGCAGCGAGCTGGCCGCCCTGGACGCCGAGATCCTGGGCCGCCGGCTGAGTGCCCTCACCCCCGACATGCAGCTCTCGCTGGCCCTGTGGCAGGCGGTGAAGAGCCGCTACGACCTGCTGTTGGTCACCTGGGACTCCGGACGGGTCGGGCCGGCCGAATGCGCCCGGCTGTCCTCGCTGATCTGGGGACGCCTCGACACCGGCGCCGCGCCGTCGGCACAGCTGGCCGGCATGGCGGTCTCGCTGCCGGAGGCCTGCCGGCTCTCCGACGCCCTGGTCGCCCAGCTGCGCCAGAAGCTGAACCTCGACCCGAACGCCGAGCAACTGGCCCGGCGGCTGCGCGACCTGCGCGCCCAGCTGGAACGGATCCGCGAGCAGATCCGCATCGAGCCGCCCGCCTCCGCCGACGCCGCCCGCGTCCAGGTGGAGCGGCTGGCCGCCCGGACCTCCGAGCTGGAGGCGAAGCGGGAGCGGGGCGGCGACATCGGCGGCCTGCTCGGGCCGCTGGAGATCGACGCCGCCCGCTACGAGCGCGACCTGATCGTCGGCGGCGCCCAGCGCCGGGAGAACCGGGACGCGCTGGCCCGCGCCCGCGAGCTGACCGTGGAGCTGAGCGCGCGCGAGCAGGCGCTGCGGCAGCTGGTGGCCAACACGGTCGCCGCGGTCTCACCGGCCCCGAAATACGCCGTCCCCGACGTCGAGGCGCTCGGCCCGGTGCCGAACACCCGCAGCGCGATCGACGCCCACCTGGCCCGGCTCGACCAGGTCGCCCGGGCGATGCAGGTGGTGCAGGACGCCTACACCGGTGCGCTCGCCGAGCGGGACGCCGTGGCCGCCCTGGTGCCGGCGCTGCGGGCCAAGGCCGAGGCGCTCGGCCAGGCCGGCGACGCCGACTTCGTGGCGCTGACGGAGGCCGCCGAGCGGCTGCTGGCCCGGCGTCCGGCCCCGATGGCGGTGGTCCGCCAGCTGCTGCCCGCCGCCCAGACGCTGCTCGACGTCCTAGCCGAGGGGAGCCCCCGATGAGATGCCGCCAGCCCGGCTGCACCGGCACCATCGTCGACGGCTACTGCGACGTCTGCGGCATGCCCGGCAACGCCGCCACCATGCCGGTGGGCCGGGGAACGCCGGGACGCCGCCCGTCGGCCACGCCCAGCGGGCCGTGCCGGCAGCCCGGCTGTCCCGGCTCGATCGTCGACGGCTACTGCGACACCTGCGGGATGCCGCCCACCTCGGCGGTGGAACCGAGCGTCTCGGCCGTCACCAAGGCGTCCGTGCAGCTGGGCTCGACAGCGCTCGGCTCGGCCCGGGCGACCTCGTTCGGCACCCGGCCCACCCGGCGTCCGCCGAGCACCGCGCGGCTGCGGATGGGCCGGATCGGGCAGGGGCTGACAGTCGTGCCGCCGGCCCCCGCGGTCGACCCGGCCAAGGCCGTGATGGCCAACCCGGAACTGCCCGAGGACAAGCGGATCTGCCCCAACTGCGGGGCGCACGTGGGCCGCTCGCGCGAAGACGCCGCCGGACGCTCCGACGGGTTCTGCCCGCAGTGCGGCGCCGCCTACTCGTTCAGTCCCAAACTCGCCCACGGTGATCTTGTCGCCAACCAGTACGAGGTGGTCGGGCCGCTCGCCCACGGCGGGATGGGCTGGATCTACCTGGCCCGCGACAAGAACGTCTCCGACCGCTGGGTGGTGCTCAAGGGGCTGCTGAACACCGGCGACGCCGACACCCTGAAGGCGACCATCTCCGAACAGCAGTTCCTCGCCCAGGTCGAGCACCCGCTGATCGTCGAGATCTACAACTTCGTCACCCACGACGACAACGGCTACATCGTGATGGAATACGTCGGCGGCCGGTCGTTGAAGCAGCTGCTCAAGCAGCGGATGGAAGCCAACGGCGGCAGCTACGACCCGCTGCCGGTCGCCCAGGCGCTGGCCTTCCTGATCGAGATCCTGCCGGCGTTCAGCTACCTGCACGACCTGGGTCTGCTGTACTGCGATTTCAAGCCCGACAACGTCATTCAGGTCGGCGACTCGCTGAAGCTGATCGACCTGGGCGGCGTCCGCCGGGCCAACGACGACGAGTCGGCGATCTACGGCACCGTCGGCTACCAGGCCCCCGAGGTCGCCCAGGCCGGCGCGACCGTGGCGTCCGACATCTTCACCATCGGCCGCACCCTGATGGTGCTGTGCGCCGAGGTGCCCGGCTACCAGAGCGAGTTCGAGTTCAGCATTCCGCCGGCCGAGCAACTGCCCGCCTTCGCCCAATACGACTCGCTGTACCGGCTGCTGCTGAAGTGCTGCGCCCGCGACCCGAACGACCGGTTCAACACCGCCGAGGAACTGCGCCAGCAGATGCTCGGGGTGCTCCGCGAGGTGGTCTCCACGACGTCCGGCGGCACCGCCACCACCTCGGTCAGCTCGCCGCTGTTCGAGTCGCCCACCGTCTCCGGGAACCGGTTCGACTGGCAGCAGCTGCCGCAGCTGCGCCGCGACCCGACCGATCCGCAGGCCGACTGGCTGAACGCCCTCGACCTGAACGATCCGGTGGACCGGCTGGGGCATCTGATGCGGCCGCCGGCGCTGTCCACCGAGGTGCTGCTGGCCCGCTGCGTGGCCGCGCTGGAGACCGGCAACCAGCGGGTGCTCGACCAGGCCGTGCACACCCTGTTGACCGAGGACCCGTGGGAGTGGCGCGCGGTCTGGATGGCCGGCCTGGGCGCCCTGCTGCGCGGCGATCACGGCACGGCACTGTCGTCGTTCAACGCCGTCTACGGCCAGCTGCCCGGCGAGCTGGCGCCCAAGCTCGCCCTGGCGGTGGCCTGCGAGCTGGGCGGCCAGCAGGACGTCGCCGAGAGCCTGTACCGGATCTGCGCCGCCACCGACGCCAACTACGTCGCTCCGGCCGGCTTCGGCCTCGCCCGGATCCGCGCGGCCCGGGGTGACCTGACCGGGTCGCTGGCCGCGCTGGAGCTGATCCCGCAGACCTCCCGCGGCTACCTGGAGTCGCAGAAGCTGAAGACCGAGCACCTGATCGCCCTCGGTAACGACGGCGCGCACCTGGCGGAGGCGCTGAAGGTGCTGCAGCACGCCCGGCTCGACGCGAAGAGCCAGCTCAGCTTCGAGGCGTCCATCCACGAGAAGGCGCTGACGCTGGCCAGCGGCGGCGCGGTCAAGCTCGGCACCACGACGCTGACCGAGGGGGATCTTCGCGACCGGCTCGAGGCCGGCTACCGCCGGCTGGCGAAGCTGAGCGCGGACGCCGCCGAACGCGCCGAACTGGTGGACAAGGCCAATGCGATCCGAGTGTGGAGCCTGCTGTGAACGACGAAACCCCTGCCTGGCCGCTGTGGGCGGCCGAACACGAGGCCGCGGCGCTGACCGCCGCGCAGGAACACGGCACCCTCGGCCTGGCGGCGCCGTGCCCCTCCTGCGGCGTCCCGGTGCGCCCCGACCAGCGGTTCTGTGAGAACTGCGGCGCCGACGTGCATCCGGACGCCGTGCCGACCGCGACCGCGGGCCGGGCGTCCGAGACCACCGTGAAGCTGAACCGGCCCCGGCCCGCCACGGCGCCCTGCCTGGAGTGCGGCGGCGCGGTGGACGCCGACGGCTACTGCCAGACCTGCGGCGCCAAGGCACCCTCGCCGCGGGACCACTTCGAGGCCGCCCCGGCGTCCTGGGTGGGCGGCGTCTGCGACCGGGGCCGGCTGCACACCCGCAACGAGGACGCCATGGCGACCTGGGCGGCACCGGAACCGGACCGGGCCGCCGTCCTGGTGGTCTGCGACGGCGTCTCCAGCTCGCAGGATTCCGACGTCGCCGCGCTGGC
>CALMIQ010000487.1 GCA_937863965.1 uncultured Micropruina sp. | reverse complement strand
CCGTGGGTGCGCCGAACGAGAGCCCCCGGGCGGCGGCCGCCTGCACCGCGGAGACCACCTCCGGATGCGCGTGGCCGAGCAGCGCTGGTCCCCACGAGCCCACGGCGTCCACGTACTCGCGACCGTTCGAGTCGTACAGATACGGCCCGGACGCCCGGGCGATGAACACCGGATCGCCGCCGACCGAGCCGAACGCACGGACGGGGGACGACACGCCGCCGGGGATCACCCGGCACGCCCGCTGATAGAGGCTCATGCCTTTGCTCCGTTCGCGGCCTCGGCCAGTTCGGCCGCGGCGTAGGTCAGCACGATGTCGGCGCCCGCCCGCAGGATCGCGGTGACGGCCTCGGCCAGGGCGGCGTCCCGGTTCAGCCAGCCCCGCTCGGCGGCGGCGCAGACCATCGCGTACTCGCCCGAGACGTGATACGCGGCGACCGGAACCTGAGACCGGGCGGCCACGTCGGCGAGCACGTCCAGGTAATACCCGGCCGGCTTCACCATCAGAAGGTCGGCGCCCTCGGCCTCGTCCAGATCGGCCTCGCGGACGCCCTCGCGCCGGTTTGCCGGATCCTGCTGATAGGTCCGCCGATCACCCGACAGCGCCGAGTTCACCGCCTCGCGGAAGGGTCCGTAGAAGGCGGAGGCGTACTTGGCGGCGTAGGCGAGGATCGCGGTGTCGGTGAAGCCCGCCGCGTCCAGGGCGTCGCGGATCGCGGCCACCTGGCCGTCCATCATCCCCGACGGCCCCACCACGTGGGCGCCGGCCCGGGCCTGGCTGAGCGCAAGTTCCACGTAGCGGTCGTTGGTGGCGTCGTTGTCGACCCGCCCGCGCTCGTCCAGCACCCCGCAGTGGCCGTGGTCGGTGAACTCGTCCAGGCAGGTGTCGGCCATGATCACGATGTCGTCGCCGACGGCGTCCCGGACGGCGCTCAGCGCCCGGTTCAGGATGCCGTCGGGTGCCGAGCCGACCGAGCCGGTGGCGTCCTTGTCCTCGGGTCGCGGGACGCCGAACAGCATCACCCCGCCCAGCCCGAGGGACACCGCACGGCGTGCCTCGTCGACCAGGGATTCGACGGTGTGCTGGACGACGCCCGGCAGCGACGAGATCGGTCGTGGCGCCTCCAGCCCGTCGGCGACGAACACCGGCAGCACCAGCTGCGCGGGATGGATCCGGGTCTCGGCCACCAGGCGGCGCATCGCCGGCGTGGTTCGCAGCCGGCGGGGACGGAGGATCATCGGGCTTCCTTTCGCAGGGTGGCCAGGGCGTTCACCAGCCCGGACGGGGCTGCCTCGGCGGCGACGGCGACCACGGCGAATCCGGCGTCGCGGGCGGCGGACTCGCTGCTCTCACCGAGCGCGACCACCGGCGGACCGGGCACCCCGAGCAGGTGCGCGGCAGCCCGGACTACGGACGGCGCGGTCACCACGAATGCGTCGAAGCCATCCGGCCAGCCTAGGCGGACGCCGTCGTCGATGTCGTCGGCGGGATCGGTGCGATAGACGGCGACCCGGTCGACCACGAACCCACGCGTGGCGAGGACCGCATCCAGCCCCCGGGCGGGGTCCGCGGCACCGGGAACCAGCACGCGGCCGGGCCTGGCGGGAAAGGACGCCGCCAGGTCGGCGCCGCCCGAACCCGAGGCCGGTAGCAGATCGACCCGCAACCCCGCCTCGCGGGCCGCGGCGGCCGTGGCCGCTCCGACGGCAGCGACCTTCGTACCGGACGGAATCCGCGCGGCAAGATCGACGTCGAGCTTGCGCAGCGCCGACAGGGTCCGGACCGAGGTTAGCACCAGCCAGTCATAGCGACCGGCGGCCAGTTCGTCCATCCGTTCGGGCAGCTGCGGATCGGTCACGGTCGTGTGCCGGGTGAAGGATGCGGTCGTAACCCGGGCGCCGCGGACGGCGACCGCCTCCGCCATCCGCGAGGGCGGCATCAGCACCCGCAGCCCGACCAGCGGGGCCAGATTCCGGGCCATGGTGGCGACCATCGCCTCGATGGTGCCGACCGTCTCGGCGTCACTGAACTGCGAGGGCAGGTCTCCTGGCCCACTGTCGAGCCTCGTGTCCTTCGCGAGCGTGGTCATCCCGTCCGGGGCGGCGAGCCGGGCCCTCAGCCGGAACCAGCCCTCGGCCGGCGGATGCGTCGCCCTGACCTCTTCCGGGTCAGGGAAGAGGCCGGCGGGGGTGTCAGGGATCAGGTCGGCGGGCGTATCGGAAATCAGGTCGGCGGAACTCGGCGGGACGATCTCCGCCAGCGCGCCGAAGGGGGCCGCGCAGCCGGCCTCGACCAGCCGCATCAACTCACGCTCGGCCTCCACCGCGATCCGGGTGGGGGCGTGATCGAGGCGCGCCAGCAGGGCCACCAGCTCGGTGTCGTCGCTGCGGCACTCCAGCGCCAGGGCGCCCTGCGCGGGGGCCGGCAGCAGCACGTCCGGCTCGAAGAGCTCCGTGATCGCGTCGGCGCGTCCGAGCCGGTTCAAGCCGGCCGCGGCGAGTACGACGGCGTCCAGATCGGTGCCGACCCGGCCGAGCCGGGTGTCCACGTTGCCCCGGATGTCGACGATCTCCAGGTCGTCCCTGGCGGCCCGCAGCTGGGCCGCGCGCCGGGGCGAGCCGGTGCCGACCCGAGCGCCGTGGGGGAGTGCCCACAGCCCGAGCCCGTCCCGGGCGCAGAGCGCGTCGCGCGGATCCTCGCGCTCGGGGACCGCCGCCAGCACCAACCCGGGGCAGGGCGTCGTGGGCACGTCCTTCAACGAGTGCACGGCCAGGTCGCAGTCGCCGCCGAGCACCGCCTCGCGGACGGCGGCGGCGAACACCCCGGCCCCGCCGAGGCTGGCCAGGGACGCCGTCGTCACGTCACCCTCGGTGCGAACCGTGACCAACTCCACCTCGGCGCCGAGCCCGCGCAGGGCGTCCGCGATCATTCCCGACTGCGCCAGCGCGAGCCGGGAACCGCGGGTGGCGAGCCTGATCTGCACCCGTCCGATCTTGCCGTACGGGTCCGTCTGCGAGAGCGCACATCCGGTCGCTGGTCGCGGATGTCCACCTGGCGGACGCCCGCGGCTAGGCCCGATGGGGCATTTGTAGTGTTTTTGACTAATAACAGGTAGCATGGGGTCATGCGTAAGGTTCGCGATATCGAATGCTGGCTGACCGACATGGACGGCGTCCTCGTGCACGAGGAACAGCCCCTGCCCGGCGCCGCCGAACTGATTCAGCGCTGGGTGGATACCTCCAAGCGCTTCCTGGTGCTGACCAACAACTCCCTCTTCACTCCCCGTGACCTCGCGGCCCGCCTCAAGCGGTCCGGCCTGCGGATTCCGGAGGAGAACATCTGGACCTCTGCCATGGCCACCGGCGCGTTCCTGGCCGGCCAGCCGGGCGACAAGACCGCCTTCGTGATCGGCGAGGCCGGTCTGACTACGGCCGTTCATGACGCCGGTTTCATCATCACCGAGACCGATCCCGACTTCGTGGTGCTCGGCGAGACCCGCAACA
>CALMIQ010000486.1 GCA_937863965.1 uncultured Micropruina sp. | reverse complement strand
CCCATCATCCCGCGGGCGATCTCGCCACCCACGGTGATCACCTTGTTCCAGAACGTCGGCGAGCTGAGCACCTTCTCCACCCCGCTCTTGGGCGCCGGCCGGCTGGGCGTCGTCCGCGGCTGGCTGCGCGCCTGCCCGGCCATCTCCTTCTCGCGAGCCTTCGCCTCGGCGGCGGCCGCCTTCTCCCGGGCGGCACGGTCGGCCTCGGCGGCCGCAGCGGCGCGTCCGTCCTCGAGCTTGCGGGTGAGCATCTCGTAGGCGGAGTCGCGGTTGATCGGCTGGCCGTACTTGCGCATCATTCCCGACTGGGCGACGCCGCCGGCCATCATCTGCGGATCCATCGGATCCATGGACGCCTCGGGCGCCCTCATCCGCGTCCAGGCCACCGGGGTCGGCGCGCCGCTCGGGTTCAGCACGGTGACGATGGCCTCACCGATGCCGAGACTCTGCAGCACCTCGGCCAGCTCGTAGCCGGAGTTCGGGTAGGTGGCGACGGTCGCCTTGAGCGCCTTGGCGTCGTTGGGGGTGTGCGCCCGCAGCTGATGCTGCACCCGCGAGCCGAGCTGGGCCAGCACCTCCTCGGGGACGTCCTTGGGCGTCTGGGTGACGAAGAAGATGCCGACCCCCTTCGACCGGATCAGCCGCACCGTCTGGGCGATCGCCTGCAGGAAGGCCTTGGAGGCGTCGGTGAACAGCAGGTGCGCCTCGTCGAAGAAGAACACCAGCTTGGGCCGGTCGGTGTCGCCGACCTCGGGCAGGTCGTGGAACAGGTCGGCCAGCAGCCACATCAGGAAGGTGGAGAAGATCGCCGGCCGGTCGTGCAGGTTCGGCAGCTCCAGCAGCGAGATCACCCCCTGGCCGTCGGAGGTGGTGCGCAGCAGGTCGCGGCTGTCGAACTCGGGCTCGCCGAAGAACTCGTCCCCGCCCTGGGTCTGCAGCGTGACCAGCGAGCGCAGGATCACCCCGGCGGTCGCCGACGACACCCCGCCCAGCTGCTTGAGGTCGCCCTTGCCCTCCTCGGAGGTCAGGTAGCCGAGCACCGTGCGCAGGTCGGCCAGGTCGAGCAGCGGCAGGCCCTGGGTGTCGCAGTAGTGGAAGACCAGCCCGAGCGTCGACTCCTGGGTCTCGTTGAGGCCGAGCACCTTGCTGAGCAGGATCGGCCCGAACGAGCTGATCGTGGCCCGCAGCGGGACGCCGGTGCCCTGCCCGCCGAGGGCGTAGAACTCGACCGGGCAGCCGTGCGGCTCCCACTTCTGCCCGATCGCGGCCGTCCGGGCCAGCAGCTTCTCCGAGGACGTCCCGGGCAGCGCGATCCCGGACAGGTCGCCCTTGATATCGGCGGCGAAGACCGGGACGCCGGCGCGGGCGATCTGCTCGGCCATCAGCTGCAGCGTCTTGGTCTTGCCGGTGCCGGTGGCACCGGCCACCAGGCCGTGCCGGTTCAGCATCGACAGCGAGATCCGGATCTTCGCCTCCGGCACGGGTGCACCGTCCACCAGGACGCCGAGATCGATCGCGGGGGTGTCGAAGGTGTAGCCCTTGGTGATGGCGGCTACGTCAGGTGAGGTCGACATGACGTCACTGTAGGGGACGCCCGACCGCTCGCACCCGGACGATTTCGTCGAGCCCGGCGAAGTCGTCCGGGTTCGTGGTGTAGAGCGGCAGATCGGCGGCGGCCGCCACCGCGGCGATCATCAGATCGGCGATCCGCCGCCTGGGTGTGCGGCCGTGAGCCCGCACGGCCGCACTGAGCCGACCGAACAGCCGGGCCGCCTCGGCGTCGAACGGAATCGGGTCGAACTCGTTCTCGGCCCGCTGCAGCACGTCGGCCCGGCGGGCGCGTTCGGCGCGCGCGACCGCGTCGTCGCCCTCGACCAGATGGACGCCGGCGGAGAGTTCGGCCAGCGTGACCGCGCTGATCGCCACCTCGTCGGGCAACTCCGCCGGGTCGATCGCACGGCGCAGCACCAGGATGTTCGTGTCCAGCAAACCGCGTTGGAGTTCAGCGGGCATAGGGGTCGTCCAGTTCCTGTGCCATGGCCTCCTGATCGGCACGGAACCTGTCCAGGTCGATTGCCGGCGCCGTTCGCGAGAGCCGGGCGAAGCCGTCCCGGGACACGAACCGCTGCCGCCGGCGCAGCGGCACCAGCTCGCCGATCTCGCGGCCGTCGCGCGTCACGGTGAATGCCTGGCCGTGCTCGACGGCGTCCATGATCTCGCGGGAACGCAGCCGCAGGTCGCGCTGGCTGATCTCGGGGTGGACACCCATGCAACAACGGTAGCACCTTGTGCTACCAGGTGCTCTGCCGCCTCGGCCGGGCGATCCCCGATACACTGCGACCGTGATCTTCAAGCGCGTCGGCGAGGGCCGCCCCTACCCCGAGCACGGCTACGTGCAGCGGCAGTGGGCCGCGATCGCCCCGCAGCAGATCCGGCTCGATCAGCTGGTGACCACCAAGCGGACACTCGATCTGGAGCAGTTGCTGGAGGAGGATTCCACCTTCTACGGCGACCTGTTCGCCCATGTCATTCACTGGCAGGGCAACTACTATCTCGAGGACGGCCTGCACCGCGCCCTGCGCGCCGCGCTGCAGCAGCGGCAGACGATGCACGCCCGGGTTCTGGAACTCAAGTAGTCTGGTCGGAGGGCCAGACGAGGAGTTGATGGGACGTGCGGCAGATCATCCGGATGTTCAAGACTCCGCTGACCCTGCTCGCGCTCACCGCCCTGGTGGCCTTCGGCGGCATCTGGGGCTACCACAACGCCACCGCGCAGATCCCGCCGCGGCCGCCCGAGCCGTGCGTGAAGACCGAGGTCGGCGGCAAGCTCACCCCGCACTACGTCACCCTCCGGGTGCTGAACGCCGGCCTGCAGGGCGGCCTCGCGAAGCGGGTCAGCGGCGCCCTGCGTTCCTACGGGTTCAACATCTTCAAGGTGAACAACACCGAGGAGCGACTCGCCGACACGGTCATCGTGGGCAACTCGCCCGATTCCCCCGAGGTGAAGCTGGTGGCCGGCTTCTTCAAGAACGCCAAGGTCGCCGGTGACGGACGGATCGACCACATGGTCGACGTGCTGCTGGGCGACAACTACCAGGGCCGGGTCACCAAGCCCAAGGAGTCCATCGCGGTGAGCGGCCCGGTCTGCCTGCCGGCGCTGCCGGCGTCCGCGGTCAGCGCGCTGCCGACCGTCTCGGCGTCGCCGAAGCCGTCCGTGAAGCCGTCGCCCAAGAAGTCGTAGGCGCCTGACTCAGCCGCGTTCCTCGCGCCAGCGGGAGAGCCGGCCGCCGCGTCCGACCTGCTTGAACCGGTTCTCCACCCGGTAGCGGTACTTCGACGGCACCACGACCAGCAGTTCGTCGCCGGCCCTGATCACGTCGCGGGCGCCGGGCGCGAACGGCGTCCCGTCGCGGATGATCAGCGACACCACGGTGCTCGGCGGCAGCCGGAGCTCGAAGACGGTCACGCCGTGCAGGTGCGATCCGGCCGGCACCTTGATCTGCATGAAGTCGGCCTGGATCTTGTCCAGCGGCGCCACCTCGACCTCGATGTCGACGGCGTCGTCGCCGGTGGTCAGGCCCAGTCTGCGGGCCATCCACCCCAGGGTCGGCGCCTGCAGGGTGGTGTAGACGACGACGAACACGAAGACCAGGTCGAACAGGTCACGGGCCTGCGGCAGCGGGGACGCCAGCGGCACCGTCGCCATGATGATCGGCATCGCGCCGCGCAGCCCCGCCCAGGACAGGAACGCCTGCTCCTGCCAGGGCACCTTGAACCAGACCGCGCACGCCCACACCGACAGCGGACGGGCGATCACCGTCAGGAACAGCCCGGCCAGGACGCCGGTGATCAGCACCTCGGCCGAGAACCGTTCGGGGTGGGCGAGCAGGCCCAGCATCACGAACAGCCCGATCTGCGCGACCCAGCCGATGCCCTCGGCGAACGACCGGGTGGCGTTGCGGTGCGGCAGGTCGGAGTTGCCGAGCACCATCGCGCAGATGTAGACCGCGGCGAAGCCCGACACGTTCAGGTAGGCGCCCGCGCCGTCGGCCAGCAGCGCCCAGCCCATCGCACCCAACGGGTACAGCCCGGACGCCGGCAGCGCGATCCGCTTCAGCACGCGTGCGCCCAGCCAGCCGATCACCAGGCCCACCGCCAGGCCGCCGAGGAGCTCCACGGCGACCATCACCAGGATCAGGCCGGGTCCCTCGGTCGACTCGCCGAGCGCCCAGGCGGTGGCGGCGGTGACCAGCAGCACGACGGGGGCGTCGTTGAGGCCCGACTCGGCCTCCAGGATGGCCCGGAGCCGGCCGGGGATCGGCACCTTCCGCAGCACCGAGAACACGGCCGCCGAGTCGGTGGGCGCCGTGATCGCGCCGAGCAGCAGCGCGGTCTGCACGTCGAGCCCGAGCAGGAAGTGCCCGAACAGGGTCATGGCCGTGATCGACACCCCGATGCCGACGGTCGCCAGTAATCCGGCCAGGGTGAGGTAGGAACGTATCTCACGCCATTTGGTGGTGAATCCGCCCTCGGCCAGGATCAGCACCAGGGCGGCGAAGCCCAGGTCGTGCGCCAGATGGGCGTCGTCGAACTCCACCCACAGGCCGACCCCGACGCCGAGGAAGAGGAACAGCAGCAGCGACGGCAGGCCCAGCCAGCTGGACAGCCGGGACGCCCCGAGGGCGGCCAGCAGCACGGCGGACCCGGCCAGCAGCACCGTGTCCAGACTCAACGCTCACCCTCTCGTCGGGGCCACTCTATTGAACTCCTGTGACCCCGATGTGACGGGTCCGCGTCAGGCGAACAGATCCCGGGCCCGGGCGGCCTCGGCGACGGCGTCCAGGTCGCCGCCGACCTGGGCGGTCACGGCCGCCGACACGGCGCCCTCGACCAGCGGTCCGTGACAGTGCCGGACGTCGTCGCCGTCCACCATTTCGAGCACCGCCTCCACCGTCATGTCGGCCGAACCGAGGTCGGTCAGCAGCGCCACCTGGTGGCCCAGCCCGGTGAGCTCCTCGACGGCGCTGTAGATGGCGTCGAAGGAGGTTCCGATGCCGCCGTCGTCGGTGCCGCCGGCGGCCCGGAACTCCACGTCCTTGGCCATCTG
>CALMIQ010000485.1 GCA_937863965.1 uncultured Micropruina sp. | reverse complement strand
GCTCGACCATCGCGATCTTCCCGATCGACTCCAAGACCACCGACTACCTGCGGCTCACCGGGCGCTCCGAGGAGCAGATCGCGCTGGTCGAGCAGTACGCCAGGCGGCAGGGATTGTGGCACGACGACGACGCCGAGCCGCGCTACTCCGAGTACCTGGAGCTCGACCTGGGCACGATCGTCCCCTCGATCGCGGGGCCGAAGCGCCCGCAGGACCGGATCATCCTCAGCGAGGCCGCGGGCGCCTTCGGGCAGTCCATCGGTACCTACACCGACGACGCCCACAAGCAGGTGCACGTCACGCTGGCCGACGGCGTCGACTTCGATCTGCCGACCGGCGCGGTGACCATCGCGGCGATCACCTCGTGCACCAACACGTCCAACCCGAGCGTGATGATCGGCGCCGGCCTGCTCGCCAAGAAGGCTGTCGAGAAGGGCCTGAGCCGCAAGCCGTGGGTGAAGACCTCCCTGGCTCCCGGCTCGAAGGTGGTCACCGACTACTACGCCCGCTCGGGGCTCGACGAGTACCTGGCCAAGCTCGACTTCGACCTGGTCGGCTACGGCTGCACCACCTGCATCGGCAACTCCGGCCCGCTGATCCCCGAGGTATCCGCCGCGGTGAACTCCGTCGACCTGGCGGTCACCTCGGTGCTGTCGGGCAACCGCAACTTCGAAGGCCGGATCAACCCGGACGTGAAGATGAACTACCTGGCCAGTCCGCCGTTGGTGGTCGCCTACGCGCTCGCCGGACGGATGGACATCGACCTGCTCACCGAGCCGCTCGGCGAGGGCTCGGACGGCCAGCCGGTCTACCTGCGCGACATCTGGCCGAGCACCGAAGAGGTCGAGCAGGTGGTCAACAGCTCCATCTCGTCCGACATGTTCACCAGCCGGTACGCCGACGTGTTCGCCGGCGACGACACCTGGCGTTCCCTGCCCACGCCGACCGGCGAGGTCTTCGAGTGGGACGCCGATTCGACCTACGTCCGCAAGCCGCCGTACTTCGAGAACATGCCGGCGCAACCGCGTCCGGTCTCGGACGTCGCGGGCGCCCGGGTGTTGCTCAAGCTGGGCGACTCGGTGACCACCGACCACATCTCGCCGGCCGGCGCGATCAAGGCCGACAGCCCCGCCGGGAAGTACCTCACCGAGCACGGCGTGGCCCGCAAGGACTTCAACTCCTACGGCTCGCGGCGCGGCAACCACGAGGTGATGATCCGCGGCACCTTCGCCAACATCCGGCTGCGCAACCAGCTGGCGCCCGGCACCGAGGGCGGCTTCAGCCGCGACTTCACCCTCCCGGACGCCCCGGTGACCACCGTCTACGACGCCGCCCAGAGCTACGCCGCGGCCGGCGTCCCGCTGGTGGTGCTGTCCGGCAAGGAGTACGGCTCCGGGTCGTCCCGCGACTGGGCGGCCAAGGGCACCGCGCTGCTGGGCGTCAAGGTGGTCATCGCCGAGAGCTACGAGCGCATCCACCGGTCGAACCTGATCGGCATGGGCGTGTTGCCGCTGCAGTTCCCTGAGGGCGAGAACGCCGACTCGCTCGGCCTGACCGGCGAGGAGACGTTCACCTTCACCGGTATCGAGGAGCTCAACCAGGGCACCACGCCCAAGACGGTGCACGTGAAGGCCGACGACAAGGAGTTCGACGCCGTGGTCCGGATCGACACCCCGGGTGAGGCCGACTACTACCGCAACGGCGGGATCATGCAGTACGTGCTGCGCAGCCTGCTGCGAGGCTGAGTGGCGAAGCGGCTGAGCCGGGCCGAGCGGGCAAAGCGGGAACGAGCGTTCGCCGCGCGGGCTCGGACGGCTTCCTCCGGGGACCCGGGTGAGCAGGACGATCGCGATTCGCGCGAGCGTCCGGCCACCACCGGGCGCGCCGGGAGGAACCGCCGCCCGGACGCGGGACGCCGTCCGTCCTCAGCCAGTGGCGGCCGGCAGTTCTCCGGGGTCGGCTCGGAACTCGCCGAGCGGTCCGCCTGGTCGATGCTGGCCGCGCTGGTGGGCGTGGTCGGTGCCGGGCTCGCGTTGGCCCTGGCCAGTGCGATCGCGCCGGCCCTGTGTGCCGGCGACGACGCGAGTTGCGCGCTGGGCTGGATGGTGCTGATCGGGATGACCGGCTATCTGCTGGTGCTGCTGCCGGCGTGCGCCATCGGTGGGCTCGGGATCTGGTTCTGGGTCGCCTACCTGATCGGCTACGCACCGCTGATCATGCTGGCGGCGATCGGCGACTGGTGGTGGTGGGTGGCGCTGGTGCTGCTGCCGCCGGTGGCTGCGATGGTGAGTGCCCCGCTGGGCAGGGAGCGGCTGGGTCCGGCCCGGCGGTGGATCCTCGGAGGGATGGCCGTGGTCGCTGCGGGAGTGGCCGTCTGGTGGTTCGGATTCGCCCACTGATCGCAGCCCGCATCGCGGCGGCGGTGAGTCTGCCCGGGGCCAATCCGGCGGACGAGGGCCGCGCGTCGAGCAGGCCTCGACCCGGCCAGGTGTTCGGGTCAGGCGCGGCCCAGCCGGATGAACGTGCCGAGGACCGCCTGCTCGGAGTAGACCAGGTAACGCTCAAGTTCCTGCGCGGCGGCGGCGCCGCCCTGTTCGACGAACAGGGCCAAAAGCGCCTGGTTCCGGTCCAGGAACGGTGCGTGCAGTTGCCGCGGGTTGTCGATCTCCAGGAACGCGAGCCGGAGTTCTGCGGCCACATCGCGGAATAGTCGCGTGAGCCGGGGACTGTCGGCGAGGGCAACGATCCCCGCATGGAAGTCCATGTTCGCGGTGCCGACGCCATGCCAGTCGGTGTGCTTCGCGCGTTCCCGGCCGCGGTCGATCGCCGCCTGCATCTGCGCCGCGGCGGGGTGCAGCGGGGAGCCCTGGCCGAGTGCCTCGGGTTCGATGTACCGGCGGGCGCGATAGATGTCGATGACGTCCGCGATCGTCGGTGCCGCCACCGAGGCTCCGCGGTTCGGGGTGTGCTCGATCAGGCCCTGCTCGGCCAGCACTCGGAACGACTCCCGCAGCGTGTTCCGCGACACACCCAGCAGCTTGGCCACGGTGGACTCCGACAGCCGCGCTCCGGGGGCGAACTCTCCCTCGACGATCCGTTGCCGCAGGTCGTCGGTGAGCGTTTCGCGATGCGCTCCCATGGGCGGACTCTAGTGGTTGTCGCCGGGGGTGGCCGCGACACGTCCGTCGGTGTCGGCACGATGCGCGAGGCCTCGATCGGCGTGGATGTAACCAAAACCACACAATTCCGAAACACCCTCGCCGGCCCGTTCGTTGAACAATGTGTCTTGACTGGCTCAACATAACCAACAACAATGCGTCGAAACCTGCCGCGCAGGACTCCGGTCCCAGCGGCGCAACGATGCGGAAGGCGGCCGACGCATGGGCGACACGACAGCGTCCGACAATCAGGTCACCCAGCAGGACTCCGCGACCGGCAACGGCGCGGGTGGCTTCGTGAAGGCCCGGAAGGGTTCGCTGCTGGGTGCGATCTTCCTGATGGCGACCTCGGCCATCGGTCCGGGGTTCATCACCCAGACGGCGACGTTCACGGTGTCGCTCGGGGCGGCGTTCGCCTTCGGCATCCTGCTGTCCATCCTGATCGACTTCGTGGTCCAGTCGAACATCTGGCGGATCGTCACGGTCAGCGGCAAGCGTGCCGGCGAGCTCGCCAACGCCGCCATCCCCGGCAGCGGTTTCGTCCTGTCGGCACTCATCGTGTTCGGCGGGCTGGTGTTCAACATCGGCAACATCGCCGGCACCGGGCTCGGCCTGAACGCGATGATCGGGCTCGAGCCGAAGATCGGCGGGCTGATCAGCGCCCTGCTGGCGATCGCGATCTTCCTGGTGAAGCGCGCGGGAGCCGTCATGGACCGCGTGGTGGTCGTGCTGGGCGCGGTGATGCTGCTGCTGACGTTCTACGTGGCGATCGTGTCGAACCCGCCGGTCGGTGAGGCGCTGCGCCAGACGGTGTGGCCGGACACCTTCGACTTCGCGATGATCACCACCATCGTGGGGGGCACGGTGGGCGGCTACATCACCTACTCGGGGGCGCACAAGCTGCTCGACTCGGGCGTGAGCGGGCCCGCGCACATCAAGGAAGTGACCAACTCGGCGCTGCTCGGCATCGGTGTCACCGGGGTGTTGCGTTACCTGCTCTTCCTCGCCTTCCTCGGGGTCACCGCGAGCGGCGTGGTGATCGACGTCACCCGCGACCCCGCGGCACAGGCATTCCATGCCGCGGCGGGCGAGTTCGGGCTGCGCGCCTTCGGCGTGGTGATCTGGGCGGCCGCGATCTCGAGCGTGATCGGGGCGGCGTTCACCTCGGTGTCGTTCATGACCGTGTTCAATCGCCGGATCGCGGGACGGATGCGCGACTACGTCACGGTCGGTTTCATCATCGTCAGCCTGATCGTCTACCTGGTGCTCGGCACCACTCCGGTGGCGCTGCTGGTGTTCGCCGGCGGATTCAACGGGCTGATCCTGCCGTTCGGCTTCACGATCATGATGTACGTCGGGTGGTTCCGCAGCGATCTGCTGAACGGCTACCGGGTGAACCGCTGGCTGCTCTCGGCCGGCACCCTGGTGACCGCGCTGACCTGGTACATGGGCGTGAACGCGTTCGGGGCGATCTTCGCGTTCCTGAGCAGGTAGAACGGAGACCATGATGCGGGTCGACCTGAACAGCGACCTCGGCGAGCACTACGGCGCGTGGCGGATGGGCGACGACGAGACCATGCTGGGGATCGTCACCAGCGCCAACGTGGCCTGTGGCTTCCACGCCGGCGACCCGCGGTCTGTGCTCGAGACCATGCGGGCCGCGGCCGCCCACGGCGTCACAGTGGGGGCGCACGTGGCCTACCCCGATCTCGCCGGGTTCGGCCGGCGCGAGCTGAACGTCTCCGACGACGAGCTGGAGGCGGACGTGATCTACCAGATCGGCGCCGTGCAGGCGCTGGCGTCGGTGGCCGGCACGCGCATCCGCTACGTCAAACCGCACGGCGCGCTGTACAACACCATCGCCCGCGACGAACGCCAGGCGGCGGCCGTGCTCCGGGCCATGCGGGCCCTCGACCCGGAACTGCCGCTGGTCTGCCTGGCCGCGTCCCCGCTCGTCGACCAGGCCGAGGACGCCGGCGTCCGCGCGGTGCCGGAGGCCTTCGCCGACCGCGCCTACGAGCCCAGCGGAGCACTGGTATCGCGCCGGGAGCCGGGCTCCGTGCTGCACGACCCGGACGAGGTCGCCGACCGGATGGTTCGCCTGGTGCGCGACGGCCTGGTGACCGCGCGCGACGGCAGCGAGGTGAGGTTGCACGCCGAGTCGATCTGCGTGCACGGCGACAGCGAAGGTGCGGTGCAGATGGCGGCCGCCGTCCGGCACCGGCTGAGTGCCGCCGGCGTCCGGATCGAGTCCTTCATGGACCCGCCATGAGCGCAGCCCCGGACGGCGTCCACCTCCGGAGGGCCGGAAGTGACGCGGTGCTGCTCGACTGCGGCAGCCTGGAGCGAGCACTCGAGGTGCTGCATCGGCTCAGCGTGGCCCGGGACGCGGGAACCCTCGACGTGGACGAGCTCGTGCCTGCCGCGCAGACGGTGCTGGTCCGCGGCGGCGAAGCGCGTGGCCCGCGCGGGTTCGCCGACCGTCTGTCGGCGTTGATCGAGGGCGCCGGGACCGAAGGCGGACTCGCCGATCCGATGCCGGAGACGGTGATTCCGGTGCGCTACGACGGCCTCGACCTGGCAGAGGTCGCCGAGATCGCCGGAATGAGCGCCGAGCAGGTCGTCGAGCGCCACCTGGCCGCCCGTTACACCGTGGCGTTCACCGGGTTCGCGCCCGGCTTCGCCTACCTGTCGGGCGGCGACCCCGCCCTCGTCGTTCCGCGGCGCTCGACCCCGCGACCACGGATCGATGCCGGATCGGTCGGCCTCGCCGGTCCGTTCTCGGCGGTCTACCCGCGGCAGAGTCCCGGCGGCTGGCAACTGATCGGACGCACCGCGAGCAGCATGTGGGACCTCGACCGCGATCCGCCCGCACTGCTGCTTCCGGGCAACCGCGTGCGATTCGTTCCGGAGCGCGAGGCGGTGAAGGTCAGCGGCGATGCGACCACGGAAGCGCCCTCGACCCGGACCGGCCCGGCCGGAGGGTCCGGCCCCGCTGGGGCCGTGGCGCTGGAGGTCGTCGATCCCGGGCTGCAGACCCTCGTCCAGGATCGCGGACGCCCCGGCCTCGCGGCGATGGGCGTGAGCGCTTCGGGCGCCGCCGACCGCCAGGCGCTGGCCGCCGTGAACCGACTGGTCGGCAACGACGGCAAGGCCCCGGCCCTCGAACTGGGCATCGGCGAGTTCTCCGCCAAGGCCGCCGCCGACGTCGTGCTGGCGCTCACCGGAGCCCCCCGGACGGGAGCGATCACCGGGCCGGACGGCAGCCGCCCGGTGCCCTACGGGCGGGTGTTCGCCGTCGCTGCCGGCGAGTCGCTCACCCTCGAAGCGCCCAGTCGCGGATTCCGCACCGTGCTCGCGATCCGGGGCGGCGTGGATGTTCCGCTCGTGCTCGGCAGTGCCTCCCGGGACACGCTGGCCGGGCTCGGTACCGAACCGCTCGCGGCGGGGGACTTGGTGCACGTGGGCGAATGGGCGAGCGCGGAGACCGCGGAGCCATCACCGAGCCGTGGCCGGCTGCCCAGGCCCGGCCGGGTGACTGTCCTGCGGGTGCTCCCCGGCCCCCGCGACGACTGGTTCGCCCGCGAGGACGCCACCGGCCTGCGCCGGCTTTGGAGCCAGGACTGGACGGTCACCCCGCGCAGCGACCGGGTCGGCGTCCGGCTCTCCGGTGCACCGCTGGTCCGGGCCGAGGACTACACCGGTCGGGAGTTGCCGAGCGAAGGACTCGCGACCGGCGCGTTGCAGGTTCCACCGGACGGGCAGCCGGTGCTGTTCCTCGCCGACCGTCCGCTCACCGGCGGCTACCCGGTGATCGGGGTGGTCTGCGAGGAGGACCTCGAGCTCGCCGCCCAGCTGCCCCCCGACGCCAGGGTGCGGTTCGTGCCGGCCGCCCCCACGCGCACCCAATTCGACGACGCGGACACCGACGACCCGGACATCGACGAAAGCGAGCAGCCGATGAGCGTGCCCACCACCACTGGAGTCCGGCCCCTCACCACGGTATTGATCGCCAATCGCGGCGAGATCGCGGTGCGGGTGGCCCGCGCCGCCCGGGAGGCCGGGCTGCGCTCGGTCGCCGTCTACGCCGACGCCGACATCGACGCGCTGCACGTCCAGGTCGCCGACGATGCCTATGCGCTCTACGGCGAAACCCCCGCCGAGACCTACCTGGACGTCGAGAAGCTGCTGGAGGTGGCCCGGCGATCCGGTGCCGACGCGGTGCACCCCGGGTACGGCTTCCTGTCCGAGAGCGCCCGGTTCGCCCGCGCCGTCCAAGATGCCGGGCTGGCCTGGATCGGGCCCGACCCCGAGGCCATCGAACTGCTGGGCGACAAGGCCCGTGCCCGGGCGCTGGCCGCCCAGGTCGGGGCGCCGCTGGTGCCGGGCACCAACGATCCGGTCAAGGACGCCGACGAGGCGGTGGCGTTCGCCGATGCGCACGGACTTCCGGTGATCATCAAGGCCGTCCACGGCGGCGGTGGCCGCGGCATGCGCGTGGTGCGGCAACGGGAGCAGATCGCCGAAGCGTACGAGTCGGCCGTCCGCGAGGCGGTGACGGCGTTCGGGCAGGGGGACTGTCTGGTCGAGCGCTTCCTGGACCGGCCACGGCACATCGAGGCGCAGGTGCTGGGCGACCGGCCCGGCCGGATCGCGGTGCTCGGCACCCGAGACTGCTCGCTGCAGCGACGCAACCAGAAACTCGTCGAGGAGGCGCCGGCACCGTTCCTCGACGCTGAGCTGCGCGAACGCATCCACCAGGCCGCCGCCGGCATCTGCGGGGCCGCCGGCTACGTCGGGGCCGGCACGGTCGAGTTCCTGCTCGGCGACGACGGCACCTTGTCGTTCCTCGAGGTGAACACCCGCCTGCAGGTCGAGCATCCGGTCACCGAGATGGTGACCGGCATCGATCTGGTCCGGGAGCAGTTCCGGATCGCGGCGGGCGAGCCGATGCGGGTACCCGAGCAGATCCCCAGCTTCGGGCATGCGATCGAGTTCCGGATCAATGCCGAGGATCCGGGTCATGGCTACCTGCCGACCCCTGGCCTGATCGAGCGGTTCGACGCTCCGAGCGGCCAGGGCGTCCGGCTCGATGCAGGTTTCGCCGCCGGCCACACCGTGCCCGGCACGTTCGACTCGCTGCTGGGCAAGCTGGTCGTCTGGGGTCGGGACCGCACGGAGGCGCTGGAGCGGTCCCGACGCGCCCTGTCGGAGTTCGAGATCTCGGGCGTGGCCACCGTGCTGCCGTTCGATCGCTACATCGTGACCGAGCCCGCCTTCATCGGCTCCGGGAGCGGGTTCGGCGTCCACACCCGCTGGATCGAGGAGGAGTGCACCGCGACCTTCGAGCCGGCCGCGATCGTCGCGGCGCCGGGCCGGGCCGGCTTGCATCGTCTGCCGCTGGAGATCGACGGCCGTCTCGTCGAGGTCGGGATTCCGGACGCGCTGCTCTCCCGGCTGGGTGCCGCCGGCGGCACCGGCGGGGCCGCGACCGACCCCGGAGCCTCGGACGGGGCGGTGGCCGACGCCGGTTCGCTGCTGGCACCGTTCGCCGGAACGCTCAACGCCTGGAAAGCCGACGACGGTGCGACGGTCGCCGAGGGAGAGACCGTCGCGGTGGTCGAGGCGATGAAGATGGAGGTTCCGGTGAAGGCGCCGCGGGCCGGAACCCTGCGCCGGGTCGCGGCGGCCGGGGCGTCCGTGGTGGCGAAGGAGATCCTCGGCAGCGTGGAGACCTAGCCGCGGTCGAGGCGGCGATGCGTCGCCGCCCTGCGGAGCAAAGGAGGGACCCGTGTCCATCATCGACCTGCTGTCGGACTTCCGCGAGGGCGGCGCGACTCGGGCGCAGCTCGACGCGGCCCGGGCCGCCCGGGCGGCCTACCGGGCGGGTGATGCGGCGCCCACCAGCGGGGTCGCGCACGGACTCGTCCAGGCCAACCTGATCGCGCTGCCGGCCGACTGGGCCTACGACATGCTGCTGTACGCCCAGCGCAATCCGCGGGCGTGCCCGGTGCTGGAGGTGCTCGACGCCGGGGCGACCGAGCCGGTGATGGCGCCGGGATCCGACATCCGCACCGACATTCCCGGTTACCGGATCTGGCGGGACGGCGAACTCGCCGAGCAGACCGGCGATGCGCGGGAAGCCTGGGCCGAGCACCCCGACCTGGTGTCGTTCCTGATCGGCTGCAGCTTCACCTTCGAGGCCGGCCTGGTCGACGCCGGGATCGCGATCCGGCATCAGGAACTCGGCCGGAACGTCCCGATGTACCGGACCAGCCGCCCGTGCGCTCCCGCCGGCCGACTGCGCGGCGAACTGGTGGTCTCGATGCGGCCGATCGCAGCCTCGCGGGTCGCGGACGCGGTCAGGATCTCGGGTCGATACCCCGCCGTCCATGGCGCTCCCGTCCACATCGGAGATCCGGCTGCGCTCGGCATCGGTGATCTGCAGGCGCCCGACTTCGGGGATCCGCCCGAGGTGCGCGACGGCGAGATCCCGGTCTTCTGGGCCTGCGGGGTGACCCCGCAGGCAGCGGTGATGGCCTCCCGTCCGCCGTTCGCCGTGACCCATGCGCCCGGCTACATGTTCATCACCGACATTCCCGACGCGAAGTACCTGGTCTGACGGAACGCCGATCAATCGCTGGTCGGGCTTGTCGGCACCCGCCCCCTGGGTCGCGACACCCTGCCGCTGCAGCAACGCCTCGGGCTGCTCGGCCTCGCTGCGGTGGGTCTCGCTCTCCTGGTCTGGTGGTACGTCCTGGTGCGCTGAGCGGTGACGATCTCGGCATCGTGACAGGGTGCGCACGACGGGACACGGTTTCGGGTCGGGACGCGAAATCGTGCCGCTCGGCGCCCATCGTGTTGCGATGCCGAGATCGTGACGTGCAGGAGGCGAGCAGAAGCGCCCCGCAGCGCGGGGTAGCGGACGCGGCCACCGCGGCGCTGCGGACGCGAACGCCGGACGTTGCCGACGCGGACGCCGGACGTTGCGCGTCGTGGGCGGGTTACGTTGAGCGCATGCGCAGCCCGACCCTGACCCGGCAGATCCTGGGGCTCGCGGTGCCGGCGTTCTTCGCGCTGGTCGCCGAGCCGCTGTTCCTGCTGGTCGACTCGGCGATCATCGGGCATCTCGGGACGCCGCAACTGGCCGGGCTCGGGGTGGCCGGCTCGGTGCTGGCGACCGCGGTCGGGGTGTTCGTGTTCCTGGCCTACGGGACCACCGCGACGGTCGCCCGGGCGCTGGGCGCCGGCGCGGAGCAGCGGGTCGTCTCGGCCGGCGTCGACGGCACGGCGCTGGCGCTGGTGCTCGGCGTCCTGGCCGCGGCGGGCGTCGCACTCGGTGCGGAGCCGTTGTGCGCTGCGTTGGGCGCGACCGGCGAGGTGCTGCAGCACGCGGTGGTCTACCTCAGGGTCTCCGCTCTCGGCCTGCCGGCGATGCTGGTGGTGCT
Source organism: uncultured Micropruina sp. (assembly GCA_937863965.1). Taxonomy (GTDB): domain Bacteria; phylum Actinomycetota; class Actinomycetes; order Propionibacteriales; family Propionibacteriaceae; genus Micropruina. The sequence goes on along the minus strand of CALMIQ010000485.1, from coordinate 10,103 downwards.
GGCGATCACGGGTGCGCTGCGCGGGGTCCAGGACACCCGGACGCCGCTGGTGGTCTCGGTGGTCGGCTTCAGTCTGAACGCCGTGCTCAACTTGGCCTTCGTCTACGGATTGGGCTGGGGGATCGCCGGGTCGGCCTGGGGCACGGTGCTGGCGCAACTGGCGATGGCGTCCGCCCTGTTCGCGGTCTGGTTCCGCCGCCTGCGAGCCTCCGGTAGCAGGTTGCGACTGCGTCCGGGCGGCGTGCTGACCGCGGCTCGCGACGGGGCGCCGCTGGTCGTCCGGACGCTGGCGTTGCGCGCCATTCTGCTACTCACCGTCTGGGTGGCGGCGTCCTTGGGCGAGGTGACGCTGGCCGCCTATCAGGTCACCTTCGCGGTGTGGACGCTGCTCGCCTTCGCCCTGGATGCCCTGGCCATCGCCGGGCAGGCGCTCACCGGCAAGGGACTGGGCGCGGCGGACGTCGCGGGCGTCCGCGCGGCGACGGCGACGATGGTCCGCTGGGGGATCGTCGGCGGGGCCGGGATGGGCCTGCTGGTCGCCCTCTCCGGCCCGCTGGTGGCGCCGCTGTTCACCCCGGACGCCCGGGTGCAGGCCGCCGTGATCGCCGCGCTGGTCGTCGTGGGCATCGGGCAGCCGGTGTCGGGCTACGTGTTCGTCCTGGACGGCGTGCTGATCGGCGCCGGCGACGGCCGCTGGCTGGCCCGGGGAATGATCCTGGTGCTGCTCGGCTACCTGCCGGTCGTCGCGCTGCTGCGGCTGAACGCGGACGCCCTGGCGGCCCAGGGGCCGGTGGTGGCCACGGTCGCGCTGTGGCTCGGCTTCACGGCGTTCATGCTGATCCGGTCGGCGATGCTGCGCTGGCGCGAGCGCCGGGACGCCTGGCTGGTGACCGGACTGGTCTGATTCGCCGCCGGCCTGGAGGAGATGCCGCCCTTCCGCTATAATCGAACAGGTGTTCGATGATGGGAGCGGCGATGGTGTCACTGGTGGAACGTCCTGGCCCGGCGCAACGGCAGGAGTCGAGCGTCTATGTGCCGCCGGGCTGGCCCGGCCGGGTACGGCCGCCGGGGACGTCCGACTGGGAACTCACCGCGACCGAGTTCCTGCTGGACTGCTGCCCGGCCGACTACCGGCGTTACCGGTTGCTGCGGCGGCATCCGGTGGTGCTGGCGATGTTCGCGACCGTGTTCGTCGAGGCGCAGGTGGCGGCGAGTCGCGACGGCCTCGCCGGCGTCCGGGTGGGGTTGGCCGACTTCGTCGAACCCGAGGTGATCGGCGAGGCCGTCGAGGTGTGGTCGCAGCAACAGGCGTGGTTGGCGCGGCTGCGGCGCGAGGTCGGCATGGTCACCGAGGCGCTGCGCGGCAGGCAGTTCGTCCGCCGGCTGTGAGTCGCCGCAGCCGGCGCCGGCGAACTCACGCCGAGCCGAGGTCGAACTCGTTGCCCTCCGGGTCGAGCATCCGCACCCAGCGGATCGCGTCGCCGATCGCGCCGTCGCCGACCCGCTGCGCGCCGAGCGCGACCAGCCGGTCCACCTCGCCGGCCAGGTCGGGTACGTGCAGGTCGAGATGCATCCGGTTCTTGCCCTGCTTGGGCTCGGCGACACCCTGGATCAGCATCATCGGCCCGCCGGCGCCCTCCTGCGGCACCAGCACCGCATACTGCTCCACGCCGTCCAGTTGCCGGTAGCGCAGCGCCGCGCACCAGAAGCCGGCGAGGGCGTCCGGATCGACGGAATCCAGCACGATGACGATCTCGACGGCCGGTGTGGTCATGGCTTCCTCCCAGTGGTGCGGTGCTCGACCAGCCTGCCCACCGATGGGGCTGCTGCCAAGGGGGATCGTCGTCCGTGGCAGGGCAGAGGTTCGTCACGTTGCCACCGGCGGGGCCGCGCCTCGGTCAGCGCGCGAGCGGCGTCCGGCTGCCCTCGGACGTAGACTGCACGCCATGCCGTTGCTCGACCGCATCACCCGCCCCGGCGATCTGCGCGACCTCAAGCCCACTGAACTCGTCCGGCTGGCCGACGAGATCCGGGCCTTCCTGATCGCCAATGTGTCCCGCACCGGCGGACATCTGGGGCCGAACCTCGGCGCGGTCGAGCTGACCATGGCCATCCATCGGGTCTTCGACTCGCCGCGCGACCCGATCATCTTCGACACCGGTCACCAGAGCTACGTGCACAAGATCCTCACCGGACGCCAGGACCGTTTCGCCACGCTGCGCCAGCCCGGCGGCCTGTCCGGCTACCCGAGCCGGGCCGAGTCGGAGCACGACTGGGTGGAGAGCTCCCACGCCTCGTCGTCGCTGTCCTGGGCGGAGGGCCTGGCCAAGGGCTTCGCGCTGCGCGAGCAGGACGACCGCACGGTCGTCGCCGTGGTCGGGGACGGTTCGCTGACCGGCGGGATGACCTGGGAGGCGCTGAACAACATCGCCGTGCAGCCCGAGCTGCGCCTGGTGATCGTGGTCAACGACAACGGACGTTCCTACACCCCGACGATCGGTGGCCTCGCCACCCGGCTGCGCGGCCTGGGCCAGCAGCTCTCCGCGATCCGCACCGATCGGCGCTACGAGCGGACGCTGGCCGCGATCAAGCGCTGGGTGAGCCGGGCGCCCGTGGTGGGGGAGCCGACCTACGGGCTGATGCACGGCGTCAAGGCCGGGGTGAAGGACGTCCTCGCACCGCAGGGCATGTACTCCGACCTGGGCATCAAGTACCTGGGGCCGATCGACGGCCACGATCTGGTGGAGCTGGAGCGGGCGTTGGAGCAGGCCCGGCGCTTCGACGGCGGTCCGGTGATCGTGCACTGCATCACCGAGAAGGGCCGCGGGTTCGCCGCCGCCGAGGCCCACGAGGAGGACCGGTTCCACGCCGTCGGCCCGATCGACGAGGTGACCGGCGCCCCGCTGAGCGACTCGCCGCCGCGCACCTGGACGGACGCCTTCGGCGAACACCTGGCGCGGATCGGGGCCACCAACGACGCGGTGGTGGCGATCACCGCGGCGATGCTGCACCCGACCGGGCTGACCCGGTTCGCCCGGCACTTCCCGCACCGCACCTTCGACGTCGGCATCGCCGAGCAGCATGCGGTGGCGTCCGCCGCCGGCCTGGCCCGCGCCGGGCTGCACCCCGTGGTGGCGCTGTACGCGACCTTCCTCAACCGGGCCTTCGACCAGGTGCTGATGGACGTCGCCCTGCACGGCGAGGGCGTCACCTTCGTGCTCGACCGGGCCGGCATCACCGGAGCGGACGGCCCCAGCCACCACGGCATGTGGGATCTGGGCCTGCTCGGCCTGGTGCCCGGCCTGCACCTGGCGGCGCCGCGGGACGAGCAGCGGCTGCAGGAGGCGCTCGACACGGCGGTCGGCATCGCCGACGCGCCGAGCGCGATCCGGTACTCCAAGGATCCGCTGCCGGCGCCGCTGCCCGCGGTGCGCTCCGAGGGTGTCCTCGACGTGCTGTTCGAGCAGGGCGAGTCGCGGGTGCTGGTGGTCGGCTGGGGACAGTTCGCGGGCATCGCCGTCGAGGTGGGCGCTCGGCTGGCGCAGCAGGGCATCGGCGTCCGGGTCGTCGACCCGGTCTGGGCGCTGCCGGTGAGCGCCGACCTGGTCCGGCTGGCCGGCACCCACGACCTGGTCGTCACCATCGAGGACGGCGGACTCGCCGGCGGCCTGGGCTCCCGGCTGGCGCAGGAGTGCCGGCTGGCCGGGGTGCGGGCCGACGTCCGCGAGTTCGGCATCCCGCAGCGGTTCATCGACCAGGGCACCCGGCCCGGCATCCTCGACGACCTCGGCCTCACCGCCCAGCAGATCGCCCGGTTCGCCACCGAGGCGGTGCTGGCCGATCGGGACGTCCTCGCCCGCTCGTCGGGCGCTCAGGGCTGAGTCGAGCACCGGCGTCCGAGTCGAGCGGCTCGACCGGGCCGGATGCCGACCCCGGTGTTCGGCTCGACGAGCTCAACCGGCGGGCCGGGGCGGCGCCAGGGCGATCGCCAGGCAGCCGATCACCGCGGTGATGAACAGCGGGGTGCCCAGCAGGTAGTCGCCGGCGTCGGCGAACATGGCCACGTCGAGGGTGCCGCCGCTGCTCCGGGTCAGGGCCACGAAGGCGGCCGAGGTGACGCCGAGCAGGGCGCTGGCGCAGTACAACAGCACCCGGGCGGGGACGGGCCAGCGCGGCGTCGCTTCCCGGGTGATGTCGCCCTCGGTCAGCACCCGCCAGATCAGGCCGAACAGCACCGCGCCGATGCCGCTGAACCCGAGCAGGGCGCTGATCGGGTCGTCCAGGATCGCCCGGTGCGGATAGATCACGCAGAGCAGGATTCCGGACGCCAGCGCGGCCACCCGGGGCAGGGTCAGCCGGCGTCCGATCAGCAGCACCGCCGCGGTCACCAGCAGGGCGATCAGCAGCAGTCCGGACAGCTGCGGCACCGTATTGCTCGCCCAGGCGTCGAAGCCTTGGCTGCGGAACAGTTGGAACAACACCAGCACCGTCAGGGAGCTCATGAACATCGCCGTCCAGGGCCGTCCGCGACGGGCGAGCGGGACGGCGATGCCGAGACCGATCACGCCCACGGCCAGCCGGGTGATCGTCAACGCCGTGTCGGAGCCGACCAGGCCCAGGTAGGTGTCCGACGCCGTGTACAGCCAGTCCGGGCCGACGATCCGGCCCACCTCGCGCAGGATCGTCGGCACCGGCTGCAGCAGCAGCAGCGCGATCGAACCGACGGTGACCAGGTAGTTCACCTGGGTGGAATCCTCATCGAGATCCGACCAGGCCGGCGGCCGCCCGGCCACCGCCAGCACCCCGGTCTGCAGCACGACGACGAGCGCCAGGGTCAGCGTCGACCCGAGCCAGCCGGACGCCGCGTTCTCCGGATCCCGGAAGGCGCCCGTCAGCTCGACCGCCGCCCAGCCGACCAGCAGCACTCCCGCCAACTGAAGCGGACGTCGCGGCAGCTCCCGGGTGGCCGCGGCGACGCCCGAGAACGAGGCGGTCACCGCGATCTGGGCCAGCGCGGCACCGGCCACCAGGAGGGAGGGAATGGCCAGATTCCCGACCGTGATCAGGCCGCCCTCGACGGCGATGCCCCGCCAGTCGGCGTTCAGGCTGCGGGTCATGGTGCTGCCCGCCATCGGCACGAAGACCGCACCTGCCAGCGCGACGGCGACCACCACGAACTCCCACCAGGCGAAGTCGGCCCGCCAGCGCACGATCGTCAGCACCACCAGCACCAGCAGGCACGACAGGGAGCCGGCGACCAGCAGCGGATCGCCGGCGCCGGCGGTGGCGAAGTAGAGCAGCGCGATCATGATGGTCATCAGCGAGAACAGCTTCACCCACCAGGGCAGATGCAGCGCCGCCGTCTGCAGCAACACCATCGACAGCACCACGCCCGCGATGCACAGCCAGGCGCCGGCGTCCGGAATGGTCAGTCCCGACGAGGTCACCAGCAGCGTGTCGGTGCTGCGCAACGGCCCGGCGAACACCACGGCGAGGGCCAGCAGCCCGTACAGCGTCAGGATGGACGCCACGATGGCGCCCAGCCCGACGGGCCAGCCGGAGCCGCGCGGGCGTCCGTCCCGGACGGGCTGGACGATGGTCAGCCAGACGATGTCCCGCACCACGCTGCCGAGGGCCGTGAGCGTCCTCATCGGCCCTCCTTGCGGTAGGTGAAGCGGCCGAAGAAGCAGAACAGCTCGCCGGAGCCGCCCACCAGGAACGCCCCGGCGCCGTAGCTCAGGTCCTGCTCCTGGGTCTGGAACGCGCCGAGCTCGGTGCCCGCCGCGTCCAGCAGCCGCAGGGTGGTCCGGTCGGCGACGATCAGCCGGTCGCCCTGGACGCCGACCCGTGCCGGAGCGATCGGTTTCGTCCACGCCTGGACGCCGTCGGCGGCGCGCAGGCCGACCAGCGAGTCGGTCCGCCCGATCACGACGTTGCCGCCGACGGCGTCGATCGAGCGTCTGCTCCCGGAGAGATGCACCCGCCACAGCTGCTCACCGTCGGCCAGCCGGTAGCCGCGGACGTAGCTGTCGCCGCGGCTGGCCACCACGGCGATCCCGTCGGCGACCGCGAACACCTCGGGCGCGACGGTCTCGAACTCGTGCAGCACCGTGCCGTCCGGGCCGATGCCGAGCAGGTTGCCGGCCTGATCCAGCACGGTCAGGGTGTTGCCGTCCACGACCATCGGACGCCGGATCTCGGTCGGCGTCCGCGCCATCCAGGCGACCCGGCCGGTCTCGGCGTCGAACGCGGTGACGGTGCCGTCCAGGCCGGCCACCACGGCCAGTCCGCCGAACCGGACGATCGGCACCGCACTCACATCGCCGAGGGTTGCCTGCCAGAGGAACTCGCCCTGATCGCCGTAGGCGGCCGCGGTGCGCTCGGTGGTGACCGCGACGATCACCCGCCCGATCGCCTCCACCGAGGTGACCTGACCGCCCGGGTGCGCGCTCCAGCGGGCGTCCGTCTCGCCGTCCGACCAGCCCCGGGCGACGAGGTCGCCGCCGGGGGTGTTGACGTAGACCACCACCGGTCCGGGCAGCACCGCGGGGCGGATGCTCGCGTGCAGCACGAGCGGGGCGGCCTGCAGTTCGCGGCGGGTGAAGCTCCAGGCGCCGCTCAGGTCGGGTGGATCGTCGGCGACGACGCGGCCGAGGGATTGCCACCGTGGCGCCCGGGTCACGGCGGTGCCCATCCGGCCGTCCCGCTCGGTCGCGACGGCGCCGCGCCCCGGACACCAGGTGGTGGATTCCCGCCGCGGCGCGGCGTCCCGTCCGACGGTCACCTCGCCGCCGATCGCGATGCAGCCCCCGTCGATGGAGCGGGCGTTGAAGGTCGCGGCATAGGGCTGCCGGCCCGAGCTGGTGCGTCCGCTGCCGATCGTGGCGACGCCGGCCGCCGTCCACTGCTGACCGTCCCGGACGCCCGCCGGCAGGATCGGCAGTCCCGGCTCGAACGCCGCGAAGCCGGCGTCCTGGACGTCGACCCGCAGTTCGAGGCCGGTGGGCCTAGCGGCCAGCAGCCGGGTGCGGCGGGTGCGGGCGCGCCCCGCGGCGTTCGCGCCGACCTCGGTGATGCGCACCCAGGTGCTGGTGCTGAGTTCGTCGAAGTCGGCGCCGTGGCCGAACGCGGCCGGGCCGCTCTGCCAGACCTGCGCACCGAACGTGCTGAAGTACTCGGCCACCGTGTCGGTGCCGTCGGAGTTCTGCAGCACGACCCGGCTGCCGGAGGCCGGCAGGTAGGCCATCGCGGCGGACGCCTCATGCGCGAGGACCGGACGCCCCGAGGTGGCCGCCGCGGCCACGACGGCCAGCACCACCAGCACCACACCGACGGCGGCGAGCACGGGGCGTGGCCGCCTTCTCGCCCGAGCCGACGCCGGGGGTGGCTGGACGGCCGGGGGCAGCGGGCCGAACGGTGGCGGGGTGTGCCTGGACCCGGGAGGGGGTCGTCCGAACGGCGGAGGAACCGGGGCCTGTGGGGAAGCTGGCGGGGACGACTGCCACGGTGGCCGCTGGCTGCCGAACGCCCCGCTCGGCAGGTGGCCGGGGTCAGACATTCGAACACTATAGGTAACGCGCGGTTCGGCGTGGGGAGCCCCGGTTCAGCTCGCGGTCAGCCGCTCCACGATCACCGGCACCAGGTGGGCGCGTTGCCAGGGTCGCACCAGTTCGGCGGCCAGCGCGGCGTCCACGCCGTCGGCGGTGACCGGGTCCGGCGGCTCCCAGAGCAGGCGGCGCAGGGCGTCCGGGCTGATCAGGTTCTCCACCGGCAGCTCGAGTCGTTCGGCCAGCTCCAGCACGGCCGGCCGGACGGTGTCCCAGCGGGCGGCCGCCTCCGGGTTGCGCACCTCCCAGGCGCGCGGGGGCGGCGGCCCGTCCGGTGGTGCCTGCCGGGTCGGCAACTGGTCGCGGGGCAGCGAGGCCACCCGGTCGAGCGCGGCCAGCCAGCGGGCCCGGTAGCGGGAGGGGAAGCGCCAGGCGAACTCGGGGACGGCGGCCAGGTCGGCCGGGCCGAGGCGCTTCACCTCGGCCGGGTTCGCGCGGGCGGCCAGTGCGGTGATCGCCCGATCCGGCAGGATCTTCCCCGGCGCCCGGTCCATGCCCGAGGCGAGCCGGTCCCGCACCTGCCACAGCTCACGCACCACGGCCAGCGCCCGCGGCGTCCGCACCGCGTGCAGGCCGGACGTCCGGCGCCACGGCTCGACCCGCGGTGGCGGTACGACCGCGGCCCGCTCGACCAGATGGGCGAACTCCTGCTCGGCCCACTCGGTCTTGCCGGCGTCCGCCAGCCGTTCGGCCAGCCAGTCGCGCAGGTCGATCAACTTCTCCACGTCGAGCGCGGCATAGTTCAGCCACTCATCGGGCAACGGACGCCGCGACCAGTCCGCGGCCGAGTGCTCCTTGCGCAGGGTGAGGCCGAACGCCTCCTCCAGCAGGGTGCCGAGCGCCACCCGGGGCATGCCCAGCAGCCGGGCGGCTAGTTCGGTGTCGAACAAGCGGCGGGGGAGCAGCCGCACCTCGGCCAGGCAGGGCAGATCCTGGGTGGCGGCGTGCAGCACCCACTCGGCGTCGGCCAGCGCGTCGGCCAGCGCGGAGAGGTCGGCGGGCCGGTCACCGGAGGCGAACGGGATCGGGTCGAGCAGGATCGTGCCGGCGCCCTCGCGGCGCAGCTGGATCAGGTAGGCGCGGGCCGAGTACCGGAAGCCCTGCGCGCGTTCGGTGTCGATGGCGACCGGCCCGCTGCCGGCGACCAGTGCCGCCGTCGCCTCGGCGAGGCCCTCCGGCGTCCGCACCACCGCGGGCACGCCGTCGGCGGGTGCCTCGATGACGACGTATTCGTCCAGGGGTTGGTCGGTCACCGGCGTCGCCGCGCCGACATCACCACCACGCCCTCGGGCAGCGGCGGCAATCCGGCGGTGGTGCACAACAGCTCCGACCAGCTCATCAGGTGCCGGGTGACGTCTTCGGCGGAGGCGATCAGCGGCGTCCAGGACGCCCGGATCTCGACCTCGGCGCGCGGCGGATCGGCCGACATGGCACCGAAAGCGCGGGACGACACGGCCGTCACGGTGCCGCTCGGGGCGGTGTAGCCGGCGCCGTAGCGGTCCAGCGCGTCGGTCAGCCACGACCAGCCGACCTCGGTCAGCAGCGGATCGGCCACCATCTCGGCGTCGACCTCGGCCCGGGCGTAGGTGACGCAGCGGAAATCGCCGTCCCAGGAGGCGTTGCCGGCCGGGTCGTGCAGCAGCACGAGGCGTCCGTTGCCCAGATCCTCGCCCCCGGCGACGACCTCGGCGGCCACGGCGACCGCGTGCGGTGCGATCCGCTGCGGCGCCGGTATCTCCTCGATCACCAGCTCGGGGCGCCAATGCATGGCTTGCAGTGCAGCCACCGCGTCATCGAACAACCGGGGACTACCGACCATGGTCTTCCGCGCTCCTCCCACGAGGCTGAATCTAGCCGCGGGGACGTCCCCCGCCCGGGGGACTCGCCGGAAGGCGGCAACGATCACGCCGGCTGCTCGGGTTCCAGCACCAGGCTGATCGAGTTGATGCAGTAACGCTTGTCGGTGGGCGTGTCGTAGCCCTCGCCGGTGAACACGTGACCCAGGTGCGAGTCGCACGTCGCGCAGCGCACCTCGGTGCGGACCTGCCACATCGAGCGATCCTCGATGTAGCGGACGCTCTCCAGCTCGGGGGCGAAGAACGACGGCCAGCCGCAGTGCGACTCGAATTTGGTGTCGCTGGTGAACAGCTTCGCCCCGCAGCCGCGGCAGTGATAGGTGCCGGGGGCGGTGGTATCGGTGTACTCGCCGGTGAACGGACGTTCGGTGCCGGCCTCGCGCAGCACGTGGTACTCGGCCGGGGTGAGCATGGCGCGCCACTGTTCGGGCGTCCGGAACTGCTTCGGATCGAGCTTCATGGTTGGTCTCCTCGGTAGCACAGCTGGCCGATCCAGGGTAGTCCGAATGCAAGCGTGCGAACCGTGTCAGGTCGGGCACCGCCAGGGGTGCCCGATCTGACACGATCCGGTGCGGGAGGAGCCCACTAGCCTGGCCCCATGGCCACCAACGCCGTCGTCGTCGATGCAGCCGGACGCCCG
>CALMIQ010000484.1 GCA_937863965.1 uncultured Micropruina sp. | reverse complement strand
GACGCCGCCCTGGTCGTCTGGTTCGTCGCCTCCCCGGACGTCGCCGACGAGGTCCGGGAGACCCTCCGCGCCGCCGCCGCGCGGGCCCTGCCGCCGTCCTTCGTGCCGTCGCGGTGGGTCGCCGTGGACGCGACCCCGCTGACCCCCAGCGGCAAGACCGATCGCCGGAAGCTGGCGGAGCTCGGCGCGGTTGCCGCGGCGCCGTTGGGAGGCGCCGGGGAGCTGCCGCACGACCTGATGGAGCAGCGCGTCGCGGCCGCGATGGCCGAGGTGCTGGGCGTCGGCACCGTCGGCGTGGACGCCGACTTCTTCGCGCTCGGCGGCGACTCGCTGTCGGTGCTGCGGCTGCTGGGCCGGTTGGAGGACGACCTGGGCGCGCGGATCGGGTTGGCCGAGGCGTTCGGGCACCCGACCGCGGCCGGGTTGGCGGGGCTGATCGTCGGCGGCGGAGGCGTCGCCGACGACTTCGCCGAGGTGCTCGTCCTGCGACCGGGTGACGGCCGCCCGCCGCTGTTCCTGCTGCCGCCCGCGGGTGGACTCGGCTGGTGCTACACCGGGCTGCTGGCCGACCTGCCGCCGGGGCTGGGGGTGCACACCGTGCAGGCGCCCGGAATCGGCGCGGGGGCCCCCGAACCGGTGGCCGACCTGACGGCGCTCGCCGCGCGGCAACTGGCGGCGATCCGCACCGTCGTCGGCGACGGTGCCTTCCACGTGGCCGGCTGGTCGCTGGGCGGCATGGCCGCGCACGCGGTCGCCACGCTGGCCCGCCGCGAGGGTCAGGGCGTCGGGTCGGTCACCCTGCTGGACGCCTACCCGGCCGAGCAGTGGCAGCATCTGGCCGAACCGACCGAGGCCGACGCCCTGCTCGGGCTGCTGCGGCTGGCCGGGCTGGACGCCCCGGCGGATGCCGCCCCGCTCACCCGCGAGCGGGTGGCCGGCCTGCTGCGCGAATCGGGCAGCGCCCTGGCCGCGCTGCCGCCGGCGCTGCTGGACGGGTGCGTGGCCAGCGTGATCGAGGCGTCCCGGCTGGTCCGCACCGCCCCGCCGGGGGTGCTGGACGGGGACGTGACCGTGGTGGTGGCCGCCGCGCCCCGTCCGGAGACCCACCTCGACCCGAACGGCTGGCGGGCGCACACCCGGGGTAACGTGCGGATCGTGGAACTGCCGGCCACCCATGGCGAACTCGTCCGGCGCCCGGTCAGCGCCCGGGTGGCCGCCCTGCTCACCGAGGCGATCGAGTTCACCGGGGCGATCGGGTCGGCGTGATCGGCGTCCGGTTCGCGAGCGTCGGCGAGGTGGCCGCCGACCCCCGGCTGAGCGGTGCCGAGCTGACCGACGCCGAACGTGCCCGGCACGACCGGCTGCGCTTCGCCGCCGACCGGGACGCCTACGCCGCCGCCCATCTACTGGTCCGTGCCTGCGCCGCCGAGGTGCTGGGTGTTCCCGCCCACCGGGTGCGGCTGGAGCAGCGCTGTCCGCGCTGCGGCGAGGCCGGGCACGGGCGTCCGTCGGTGGCGGGCGAACCGGGGCTGTACGTCAGCCTGAGCCACACCCGCGGCTACGTGGCGGCCGTCGCCGCGACGGCGCCCTGCGGCATCGACGTGGAGACCGTCGCGGCGTCGATCCCGCGGGCGGCCGTCACCCCGCCCGAGCAGCGCTGGCTCGACGCGCAGCCCGATCCGCTGCGGGCCTTCACCCGGCTGTGGGTGCGCAAGGAGGCCCTGGTGAAGGCCGGGGTGCGGGACGAACCGGGCTCGATCGAGGTGCTGGTGGCGTCCGGGCCGGCCGATCGCCACGCGGGGTTCGGCCTCCGGGAGTGGGCCGCTGCCCCGCTCGCGGGAGGATCGCCGCCGGCCCTCGGCTGCGTCGCGTCGGCCTAGAGGTGTCTAGCGGCCCCGGGCGAGGTGGGCGTCCATGATCCGCCGGCTGGCGAGGGTGAGCTCGGCCCACCGGGGATCGAGGACGCCGGCGTCCACCTGGTCGAGGAAGTCGATCACCTCGTGGCTCATGTTGGCGGCCGGCGTCGCGGTCCGGTCGGCGTCCACCAGGACGGTGCTGTCGCCGCCCCGCCGGTGCAGCTCGATCAACGACGGTTCGCCCGGGTCGTCGAGGGTGATGGCGGCGTCCTCGCCGTTGATCACGCTCGGGCCGACCCCGGCGACGATCTTGGAGTACGCCACGTCGACCACCTTGTCGCCGTAGTCCAGCTGCAGGCTGCCGCCGCCCTCGAAGCCGTTGGCCAGCCAGACGCTCGCGCCCGACGTCCGGGGCGGCTCGCCGAACAGGTCCAGCGCGGGCTGCAGGCAGTAGACGCCGATGTCGGCCAACGCCGAGTTGCCCAGCGACGGGTCGAAGGCGTTGAGCGCCTCGCCGGCCCGGAACCGGTCGTAGCGCGACGAGTACTGCAGCTTCTCGAACCGGGCGTAGCGAATCGTGCCCAGTTCGGGCAGCCGGTCGCGCACCAGCCGGTGGGCGGGCGCGTGCACGTTGCGGACGGCTTCCATGGCGATCACGCCGCGGGCCCGGGCCGCGGCGAAGATCTCCTCCACCTGTGTCGTAGAGGTGCCCATCACCTTCTCGACCAGCGCGTGGCGTCCGGCGGCGATCGCCCGCATCGCCTGCGGATGGTGCGCGGCGTTCGGGCTGGCCACATACACGGCGTCCACGGCGTCGATCATCGCGTCCAGGTCGTCGAAGGCGTCCGGGGCGCCGATCGTGGTCGCGAAGGCACGACCGCGTCCGAGATCGCGGGAATAGACCGCGGCGGGCGCCGCGCGACCCCCGGTGGCCGCGCACGCGGCGGCGAACCACTCGCTGATGAAGTTGGTGCCGACGATGCCGAAGCGCAGCATGGTGTCCCTTCCGTCGCTGGAACGGGCCGGTGCGCCCGGCCCGTTCCCGACGCTAGTGGACCGTCGGTGCCGACCGCGAGCGGTTCAGCCGGTCCGGGCCGTCCCCGGCGTCGCCGCCCGGGACAGCCGGGTGTTCGTCAGGCGGCCGGGCCTGCGGGCGGGAAGCCGGTCGGCGGGACGACCTCGCCCGGGATGGGCGCGTTCCGCCCGGCCTCACGCCGGACCAGGAAGCCGACCACCAGCAGCACGATGCCCCAGATGATGGCCAGCACGCCCAGCCACAGCGCGATCGCCAGCGCGGCGACCTCGGGCGAGCCGACGATCAGCCAGCCGGCGACCAGCCAGAAAACGCCGCCCAGCACCAGCAGCCACCGTGGCGCCGACTGCTGCTGGGTGAACGCGGACACGATCTCGATCACGCCGCGCAGCATCAGCCAGACGCCGAGCACCCAGGCCAGCGCGAAGCCGGCGGTGACCGGCGAGAAGATCGCGACCAGGCCGGCGACGACGCCCACCACGGCGGTGAAGATCAGGAAGCCGCGGGACTGGCCGGGCAGCGGACGGAAGGCCATGATGGCGGCGGTGATGCCGTCCATCAGCGCGTAGACGCCCCACAGCACCACCAGGGTGATCGCGGTGGCGATCGGGAAGAAGGCGGCGACGAGGCCGAAGAGCAGGGCGACGGCGCCGGAGACGAGCAGATAGGTCGATGACCTCTTCATCAGGTCGATCATGATGAGTCCTCTGTCAGGGGTGAAATCCGCCCGGCGACGGGTGCGCCCGGCGATGCCTCCAGTCTTCCACGCGGCACCCGATCCCGGGGCGAACCGCCGGTGGCTGCCCGGACAGCGAGGGAGCCACACCACTAGACTGTCCCTTCGACGCCGGGGCCCACCGGTGGACCCCGCGGACAGGAGCCCAACGGTGCCCGTGCTCGATGTGATCGGCTGGATCCTCCAGACGATCATGGTGATCGGTGCCGTCTACGGGAGCTATCACGTATTCGTCGGCCTCAACGCCTTCGGCGAGTTGAAACTGCCGGAGCCGCAGCCGGGTGAGAAGCAGCATCGCTTCGCGATCCTGGTCTGCGCCAAGAACGAGTCGGCGGTGATCGACCAGCTGCTGGTCACCATCGAGAACCAGGACTATCCGCGCGAGCTCTACGACGTCTTCGTCGTCGCCGACAACTGCACCGACGACACCGCCGAGATCTGCCGCAAGGCAGGCGCCTTCGTCTACGAACGCACCGACCCCGACCGCAAGGGCAAGGGCTTCGCGATGTCCTGGTTCTTCGAGCGATTCAACGTCGACCATGCCGGCCGCTACGACGCCTGCGTGGTGTTCGACGCCGACAACGTCGTCGAGGTCGGCTTCCTGGAGGCGATCAACACCCGGTTCAACCACGGCGAGACGATCGTCGTCGGCTATCGCACCGGGAAGAACCCGTCCTCGTCGTGGGTGGCCGGCTGCAGCACCCTGTACTGGCTGCTGCAGACCCGCTTCTTCCACCTGCCCCGCAACCGGTTCGGCTGGTCGCTGTTCTCGGTCAGCGGCACTGGCTTCGGCTTCCTGCTCTCGGTGCTGGACGGCAAGGGATGGGACACCCACACCCAGTGCGAGGACATCGAGTTCACCCTGAACGCGGTCGCCGACGGCCATCGGGCCGTCCTGGAACCGCGCGCGGTCTTCTTCGACGAGCAGCCGCAGGGTCTGTGGACGTCGATCAAGCAGCGCTACCGCTGGGCGCTGGGCGGCGTCCAGATCGTGCCGATCTGCACCCCGCGGCTGTGGCGCCGGGTGCGCTCCGGTGACCGCCGGGCCATCGACGGCCTGATCTACAGCGTCGGCCTGCTGGTCTCGGCGATCGCCGGCTGGAGCGGCATGGCGTTCAGCCTGATGACGGCGGCGCGGACGGGCAACTGGGGTTTCCTGGTGCTGGCCACGGCCGCCTTCGGGGCGTTCGCCTACGTCTTCACCGGCATCTTCGGCTGGATCACGGTGATCCTCGAGGACGCCCGCTGGCCGGGCATGTGGAAGACGATCGTGCTGTTCCCGATCCACCTGTTCATCTGGTGGGTGCTGATGCTGGTCGCCTTCGTCTACCGGGATTCGACCTGGCACGACATCCCGCACACGGTGCGGCTGAGCCTGTCCGAGATCGAGGCCGAGCACCACACCGGACGGCTGCCGCTGCGGCGTCCGGCACCTCCCGAGGACAACGCCGGCTGAGCTCGCCGCCGTCCGTCATCCCCGGCTCGACCCGGGATCTCACCGGCGACCCGCGGCCGGTCGAAACCCTCAGGCCGCCGGCTGCTTCCACTCCCACACCGTGCCGGGGCGTCCGCGGCCGAGCACCATCCGCTTGTCGCTCACGGTGAGGCCGCGCAGCGACGCCAGCCGCCGATTGAGATTGCCGCGATCGGGGGCGATTCCGCTGAGGGTGTGGGTGATGCCGACCGCCGCGGACACCGGGAATTCCGGGCCGGTCAGCGCCCGGGTGAACTCCAGGTCGCGCCACAGCATGTCGACCAGCAGCGGACGGCACTCGAAGAGCATCACGTTGTGGTCGAAGGCCAGCTTGGGGACGTCGTCGAAGCCGTACCAGTCGGCGTCACCGTCGCCGACCGCCCACATCGCCACCGACAGCGAATAGCCGCGCGGATCGCGGTTCGGCTGGTCGAAGACGGTGAGCTGGCCCAGCGCGGAGACGTCGAAACCGACCTTGTCGATGACCGCCCGGTGTGCCGCGGCCGCGAGCCGCTCACCCTCGCGCAGCAGGACGCCGGGAAGCGCCGGGACGCCGAGGTACGGCTCGGTGGTGCGGGGCTTGGTGGCGACCTCCACCCGCCGCAGTTCCGCGTTGTACCGCAGGGCGATGACGTCCACCGAGACCAGAGATCCGACGTTCACCATTGGGTCGCCTTCTCGTCAACAGCGCTTCATTAGTAGACCCGACTATAACCGTCTGGACCCGGCTTGTCAGGCACCGGTCGAGGCTTGCCGCGCCGGACCGCCGGTCGTCGCTGCCACAATGACCGGGTGCTGCTCACGTTGACCATGACCGGACCGGACGCCCCGGCGCTGGGTCATCTGCTGCACAAGCATCCCGACCGGGTCCAGACCTTCACCCTGCCGGTGGGTCAGGCCACCGTGTTCTACCCGGAGTCGGCGGCCGACCGGGTCACCGCCGCGCTGCTGCTCGAGGTCGATCCGATCGGCATGGTGCAGCGCCGGCTCAGGTCGCGCGAGGGGCGCTCGCTGACGGACTACGTGACCGATCGCCCCTATGCGGCGTCGTCGATGCTGGCGGTCGCCCTGGGCCGGGTCTTCAACACCGCGCTGAACGGCCGCAGCGACTCCCATCCTGCGCTGGCCGCCGGCCCGGTGCCGCTGGAGATCAGGGTGCCGGCGGTGCCGGCCCGGGCGGCGTCCGGAACGAGGACCGGTGCCCAACTGGTGCGTCGCCTGTTCGAGCCGCTGGGCTGGACCGTCACGGCCGTCACCCGCGACTTCGGCCCGGACGGCAGCTGGGGGCCGGCGCCCTACGTCGACCTGACCCTGACCGGACGGGTGCGACTGGCCGACGCGCTGTCCCAGCTGTACGTGCTGCTGCCCGTCCTCGACAACGCCAAGCACTACTGGGTGGCTTCGGACGAGGTCGCCAAGCTGGTCCGTCGCGGCGAGGGCTGGCTGGCGTCCCACCCGGAACGCGACCTGATCGTGCGCCGCTACCTGAAGGCGCGCCGCGACTACGTCGAGGACGCCACCGCCCGTCTGCAGGCGTTGGAGGACGCCGTCGACGAGGCCGATCCGGACGAATCCGAGCCCGAGTCCGACGGGGAGGGGGTCGAGGCGCCCACGCCGTTGCGGCTGCAGCGGTTGCGGGCCGTGCTGGACGCCGTACGCGAGATCGGCGCGCACAGAGTCGTCGATCTGGGCTGTGGCGAGGGGTTCTACCTGAAGGAGCTGCTCGCCGACCCGGCGATCGCCGAGGTGGTCGGGGTGGATGTGTCGCCGCGGGTGCTGGAGCGGGCGGAGCGCCGGCTCGGTGTCGAGCGACTGTCGGACCGGCAGCGGGAGAAGCTGTCGTTGTGGCAGTCGTCGGCGACCTATCGCGACGACCGGTTGGCGGGGTTCGACGCGATCCTGTTGGTCGAGGTGATCGAGCACCTCGATCCGGATCGGATCGGCGCGCTGGAGGCGAGCGTCTTCGGCTCCGCCCGTCCCGCGCACGTGATCCTGACCACCCCGAACCGGGACTACAACGTGATCTACGGCCTGCCCGACGGCACCTGGCGGCACCCCGACCATCGCTTCGAATGGACGCGGACCGAGTTCGCTGCGTGGGCCGAGGGCGTGGCCGCCCGCTACGGCTACCGGGTGGAACTGCGGGGGGTCGGCGCGGTGGACGCCGACGCCGGCTCACCGACCCAGCTCGCGCTGTTCAGCCGGGTGGAGGCGGACCAGTGAGCGAGCTGCAGATCCCCGCCCTCAGCCTGGTGGTGCTGATCGGCGTCTCCGGGTCGGGCAAGTCGACCTTCGCCGCGCGGGCGTTCGAGCCGTACGAGGTGCTCAGTTCGGACTACTGCCGGGCGCTGGTCAGCGGCGACGAGACCGACCAGTCGGCAAGCACCGACGCCTTCGACGTCCTGCACTACATCGCCGGCAAGCGCCTGGACCGCGGACTGCTCACGGTCGTCGACGCGACCAACGTGTCCAAGGAGGCGCGGGCGTCGCTGGTGCGACTGGCGCGCGACCACGACGTCCTGCCGGTGGCGATCGTCCTCGACGTGCCGACCCAGGTGGCGATCCAGCGCAACACCGTCCGCGCCGATCGGGCCTTCGGCGACGGCCCGATCAAGCGGCAGGCGGCTCAGCTGCGCCGGTCGATCCGCGGGCTGGCCCGGGAGGGCTTCCGCAGGGTGCACGTGCTGTCGTCGGTGGACGAGGTCGACCGGGCGGTGGTCGTCCGGGAGCGGCTGTTGAACGACTTCCGCGACCAGCACGGACCGTTCGACGTGATCGGCGACGTGCACGGCTGCCTCGACGAACTGCTCGTGCTGCTCGACCGGCTCGGCTACGCCGTGGCCCGCGACGAGCAGGGCCGGGCGGTCGACGCCGAACATCCGCGGGGACGCCGGGTGATCTTCGTCGGCGATCTGGTCGACCGCGGACCGTCCTCGGTGGGCGTGCTGCGGCTGGCGATGGGCATGACCGCCGCGGGCCACGCGCTGGCCGTGCCGGGCAATCACGAGGCGAAGCTGATCCGGGCGCTGGACGGCCGCAACGTCCAGGCCAGCCACGGGCTGGAGCGGACGCTGGCCGAGCTCGCCGACCAGACCGACGAGTTCCGGGTGGCCGCGCGGGAATGGTGTCGCGGACTGGTCTCGCACCTCGTCCTCGACGACGGGAACCTGGTGGTGGCCCATGCCGGGCTCAAGGAGGCCTACCACGGCCGGGCGTCCGGACGGGTGCGTTCGTTCGCGCTCTACGGCGACACCACCGGCGAGACCGACGAGTACGGGCTGCCGGTGCGCCTGCCGTGGGCCCAGGAGTACCGCGGGCGGGCCCTGGTCGCCTACGGCCACACGCCGACCCCCACCCTGGAGTGGGTGAACAACACGCTGTGCCTGGACACCGGCTGCGTGTTCGGCGGTCGCCTCTCCGCGTTGCGTTACCCCGAGCGCGAGACGGTCTCGGTGGACGCGTTCGGCGTCCACTACGAGCCGGTGAAGCCGCTG
>CALMIQ010000483.1 GCA_937863965.1 uncultured Micropruina sp. | reverse complement strand
AACCCGCCACGCCCACCACCGAGAACGTCATACCCAGCCCGAAACGAGCTACCCCTGGAAACACCACCGGTGGATCAGGGCTCAGTCGTACGCGCGGGTGACCCGGGGCGTGATCAGGCAGGTCACCTCGTAGGGGATGGTGCCCATCAGCGCGGCGATCTCGGCGACGGTGATCTCCTCGTCGCCGGAGCGGCCGATCAGCACCGCTTCGTCGCCGAGCCGGACGTCGGCGTCCGGGCCCAGGTCGATCATGGTCTGGTCCATGCAGACCCGGCCGGCGATCGGGTAGGAGCGTCCGCCGATCAGCACCCTGCCGCGGTTGGACAGCAGCCGGGAGTAGCCGTCGCCGTAGCCGGCCGGAATCGTGGCGATGCGGGTGTCGGCGGGCGCGGTCCAGGTGCGTCCGTAGCTCACGGTTTCGCCTGCGGCGACGGGTTTCACGAAGGACACCGCGGTGGTGAGCTCCAGGCCGGGCCGCAGGTCGACGGTCCGTTCGGCGAGCGGGTCGGGCAGGCTGCCGTAGATCATGATCCCGGGCCGGACCAGGTCGAACCAGGTCTCGGGGTGGCCCAGCACGGCGCCCGAGTTGGCCAGGTGCTTGAGTTCGACGGGACCGACGGCGGTCTCGATGGCGGCGACGGTGGCACGGAAGGTCGCGGTCTGCGCACGCGTGAAGTCACCGCCGTCGGGGGTGTCCGAGACCGGCAGGTGGCTGAACACGCCCTGCAGCCGCAGCCGGTCGTCGGCGGCGATCCGGAGGGCCAGCGCGGGCGCCGCGGCCGGCTCGGCGCCGACCCGGCGCATACCGGTGTCGATCTCGAGGTGCACGGCCACCCCCCGCAGGCCCAGCCGTTGGGCGGCCCGGGCAGCCTCGTCGGCCGATGCCTGGTCGACGACGCTGAGGGTGAGCGCCGAGGCCAGCGCGCGGCTGACCTCGTCGATCCCCCGGGTCGGCGAGAGCTTCAGGATCGGCAGCGTGATGCCGGCAGCGCGCAGTTGTTGCCCCTCGTCGACGGTCGCGACCCCGAGCCAGTCGGCGGCGCCGCGCTTCTCGATCATGGACGCCACATCGACCGCGCCGTGGCCGTAGGCGTTCGCCTTCACCGCGGCCAGCACCAGCCGGTCGCCGACCCGGGCGCGGATGCCGCGCAGATTGGCCTCGATGTTGCCCAGCAGGGTGCGGGCCGTCGTCGGGTACGTCATCGGCTCAGCCGTGCTCACCGGTCGCCACGGGCCGGGCCGGATCGTTGCACCAGGCCGACCACGATCCCGGGTAGAGGGCGACGTCGCGCTCGATGGTGGCGGCGGCCAGCACCAGCTGGGCCGCGCTGACCCCCGAGCCGCAGTACGCCGCCAGCGGACCCGGCCGGTCGAGCAGTTCGCGCAGCCGGGTCTCCTCCGGAAGGCGTCCGTCGGTGGCGAAGAACTGCGCGACCGGGACGTTCACCGCCCCCGGAATGTGGCCGGCCACCGGATCGATCGGCTCGGTGTCACCCCGGTAGCGCTCCGGTGCGCGGGCATCCATCAGGGTGCCCCCGAAAACGGCCGCGGCGTCGGCGTCGATGGTCGGCAGCTGACCGGTGGTGAGCTGGAGCAGCACCGGCTCGACCTGGGTGTCACCGCTG
Organism: uncultured Micropruina sp.; assembly: GCA_937863965.1. Classification (GTDB taxonomy): domain Bacteria; phylum Actinomycetota; class Actinomycetes; order Propionibacteriales; family Propionibacteriaceae; genus Micropruina. The sequence goes on along the minus strand of CALMIQ010000483.1, from coordinate 2,992 downwards.
GTCATCGGCCGGTTCTGCGCCGTCCAGGCGTCGACGCCGCCGTCCAGCACCCGGACGTCCAGGCCGGCCCAGCGCAGCACCCACCAGGCGCGGGAGGCGGCGAACGAGCCGGCCTCGTCGTAGACCACGATCGGACGCGAACCGTCGACGCCCAGTTCGCCGAGGCCGCGCGCCAGCACGTCGGCGTCCGGAAGCGGATGACGGCCCTCGATGGGCTCACCATGCCGGGTGAGCACCGACTCCAGATCGAGGAAGCGAGCACCCGGCAGATGTGCCTCGCAATAGCGATCGCGTCCGGCACCACCCGGCTCCCCCAACCGCCACCGGACGTCGAGCAGGTCGACGCCGTCGAGGACGCCGTGGAGTTCGTCGGAGGTGATCAGCACATCGCTACGGGCCATGTGCCCAGCCTGTCAGACCCGGCGGGCGGGGACAGCGGCGCTCACGTCGCGTCGCCGGCGGAGGCCAGCCGCGGGTGCCCCTGCCAGGCCGGCATGGTGGCCATGTACGCCCGGGTCTGTTCCTCGATGACCGCCTGGGGTTCACCGGGATGGCGCCGCCGCTGCCAGCCGACCATGGCGGCGAAGCGGGTGTCGAAGTCCTGCAGGTTGCCGTCGGCGTCGGTGCAGTACTGGCAGTAGTGCCCGGACTCGATGGGCATGCCGCAGCTCTCGCAGGAGATTGTCGGGTTGGTCATCGGTCATCCTTTCGTCGGGCCGCGGCGATCAGGGCGGTGAGCCCGTCGATCAGCCCGCGGCGGGTGGTGTCGTCCAGTCGGTCCATGGCGCGCCCGACCAGTGCCCGGTCGAGCACGTCCGCATCGTCGCGCAGCCGCGTCTGGCCGGCGTCGGTGAGCCACACCAAGGTGCGCCGCCGGTCGTCCGGGTCGGCCTCGCGTTCGAGCAGCCCGTGCGACTCCAGCTGGGTGACGATGTCGCTGACCACCGACTGGGCACGGTCGAGGTGTCGCGCCGCCTCACCGACGGTGATCGGCCCGGAGCCGGCCAGGTGGGTGAGCACCGCCCGGGAGGCGTTGGTCAGTTCGTTGCGCCGTCCGTCGCGGCGATGGAAGGCGAGATAGGCCTGCGGAAACGCCGTACAGAACGCGTCGGAGTCGGACACGTCCTCATCGTCTTGACGGAGGGAATCCATCGTCAATCCCGATGGATATCGACGTGGGACAAACGTGGCATAATCGTGGCATGGCACGTCAGCGGATCAGCACGACGGTGGACGCCGAGTTGCTCGCCAGGGCAAGGGCGCTCAACCTCTCCGGCACGGACGCCAGCATGATCGAGCGCGCACTCTCGGCACTGCTGGCGCTGCATCGCGCGGCCGAACTCGACCGGGAGTACGCCGACGCCTATGCCGCCCAACCGCTGGACACCCCCGATGAGTGGGGTGACCTGGCCTCGTTCGGCACCGCCGTCCGCGCTCGCTCGGGCCCGGCATGACGCCGCCCGAACGGGGCGAGCTGTGGTGGTGCGAACACCCCGACATCGGACGCCGTCCCGTGGTCGTCATCTCCCGAACCGCAGCCATCCGCGCCCGTCGGCTGGCGATGGTGGCGCCCTGCACCACGACCGTGCGCGATCTGTCCAGCGAAGTCACCCTCGAACCGGGCGTCGATCCGGTGCCGCGCCCGTGCGTGGTCAACCTCGATTCCGTCGAGCAGGTTCCGATTGGGCTGCTGGTCCAGCGGCTGGGTCGACTGGGCGACCACCGGATGCGCGAGGTCTGCGCGGCGCTGGCGATCGCCGTCGACTGCGTGACCGACCGACCGCACTGAGGACGTTCAGAACATCATCGCCAGACCGGGGTCGGCGAGGATCGCGGCGACGTCGCTGAGGAACTTCGACGCCAGCTCACCGTCCACGAGGCGGTGGTCGAAGGTCAGCGAGAGCGTGCAGACCGAGCGGATCACGATCTGCTCGTCGGCGCCCTTCCCGATCACCCACGGACGCCGGGCGATGGTGCCCAGGCACATGATCGCCGACTCGCCGAGGTTCAGGATCGGTGTGCCGCCGTCCACCCCGAAGACGCCGACGTTGGTGATCGTGAAGGTGCCCTTGGTCATGTCCTCGGCCGACACCTTGCCGGTCTTCGCCGTCTGCACCATGTTGTGCAGCGCCTCGGCCAGCTGCAGCAGGTTCATCCTGTTGGCGCCCTTGATGTTCGGCACCAGCAGACCACGCGGGGTGGCGGCGGCGATGCCCAGGTTGACGTCCTCGTTCCGGACGATCTCGCTGGCCGCCATGTCGAGGGTGGAGTTCAGGTCGGGGTTGCGCGAGATCGCCAGGCAGGCGGCCTTGGCGAAGATCAGCAGCGGCGAAACCCGTAGTCCGGCGAATTCGCGGCGGTTCTTGAGCCGCTCAACCAACTCCATGGACGCCGTCACGTCGGCCTGCATGATGACGGTCGCCGTCGGCACCTTGAACGACTCGGCCATGGTGCGGGCCATCTCGCGCCGGACGCCCTTCAGCGGCACCCGCGAGGTCACCGCGGACGCCTCGGGCGCCCCGCGGGAGAGCACGGCTGCGGCGAGGACGTCGTCGGCGGTGATGGTGCCGTCCGGACCGGTGCCGGTCACGTCGTCCAGGTCGAGGCCGAGGTCACGGGCCAGCCGGCGCACCGGCGGCTTCGCCAGCGCGCGCTTGGCGGCCGACGGCGGTTTCGGGGTCTTGCCCGGTCGCGGTAGCGGCTCGCCGGTCGCCTCGGCGCTCAGCGGGCCGGTGGTGGTCGCCTGGTCGATCGGCCGGGACACCGGCTGGTCGGCGGCGTAGGAGTCGTGCACCTGATCGGTGACCGGGCCGATCGGCTTGCCGATCCCGCTCGGCGTCTTGCGCGGACGCCGGGCCAGCGACGACGACTTCACGCCGTAGCCCACCAGGAACGCCTCGGATTCGGGTTCGGCCGCGGGGGCGGGGGGCTCGACCACCTCGGCGGCCACGACCTCGTCGACCGGCTCCGAGATCCCGGGTCGGGCCCGGGA
>CALMIQ010000482.1 GCA_937863965.1 uncultured Micropruina sp. | reverse complement strand
CATGCCGGGAAGACGATCACACGATCCGCGCTACACCACTATCAGGGACGCAACTAAGTGTTGATCAGGTGCGCACTGGCCGGGCCGAGAACTCCGCTGTTGAGGACGAGGATCCCAGTCATCAGGGCAGCAGCGATTCGTCGCGGGTGGCGACGCTTGCTAGGTCCAAGATGCACAACCTCGCGACGGTAGCTGGCCGGCCCCGATTCGCAAGGTCTGATGTGATTACGTGGTGACGAAAGACCTGAGCGCTTCCGATGAGCTGTCGGCGCGTCCCGGGAGAGTTCACGGGGTGCTGCGGCGCATGCTTGGCTGACGTGACCCAGGTCGCCCTCCGACGGCACTCGGTCGGGGCTGCGCTTTTGTGAGGGCGTCCTGGACGGCGTCGCTCGGGTACGACCAATGCCGACTCGGAGGAGCAGCAGGTGATGTTCGGCCTGAACGACCGGATCATCGCCGCCTGGACGGCCGAGCGCAGCTGAGCCGATCGGAGCGTCGGGCCCGTCGAAACCACAGGCACGCTCGAATAGGCGATGATCGGAGAATGGAACCGAATAGGCGATGATCGGAGAATGGAACGCTGGACCCGGATGGCCTTCGCCGAGTTGCCCGTCCACGTCCGCGAATGGGCTGAGGAGGTACTCGGCGCCCCGATCGCCCGAACCGAACCAGCGTCGGGTGGCTACTCGCCCGGAGTCGCCGAGGGGCTGCTCGCGGCGGACGGTTCGGCCATCTTCTCAAGGCGGGACACCCGAGCCTCAATCCAGAGTCGGTGGAGTTGTTGCGCGCCGAGCTGCGCACGTTGCGCGCCATGCCGTCCGGACTGCCGATCGCCGATCTGATCCACGCCGTGGACGAGGGCGCAGATGGATGGGTGGCGCTTGCCCTGGAGCACGTGGACGGCCGACAGGCGCCGCTGCCGTGGACGAATGCGACGATCGGGGCGGCGCTGACCAGCCTGGCAGAACTCCGCGCCGCGCTGACGCCCGCTCCACAGGCACCTTGGCGCGACGTCGCCGATGAGTTGCGCGGCATGTTCGGCTGCTGGGCCCGGCTGGCGTACGTCGTCGACCTCGACCCCTGGCTCGCCGTCCGGTTGCCCGCGTTGGCAGCGGCGGCGGACGCGGCGCTCACCGAGATGGCCGGCGACACCCTGGTGCATCTCGACCTGCGCGCCGACAACCTGATGCTGCGCAGCGACGGCCGGTTGATCGTCGTCGACTGGGCCTGGGCATTGCGGGGCGCCGCCTGGATCGACCCGGCCCTGCTGGCGATCGAGTTCATCTCCAGCGCGGCACCCGAGGTGGACGCCGATGCATGGATCGCCCGGATCGCGGCCGACGGCGGAATCGGAATTAACCCGATCGTGCATGCGCTCGTCGGCGTCCTGGGCTTCTTCGAGTTCGCCGGACGGCAACCCGATCCACCCGGGCTGCCGACGGTTCGCGAGTTCCAGCGGTTCCAGGCCACGGCGCTGCGGACGTGGCTGCGTACCTCGTCGCTCGCCCGTGACCTGCAGAACCCCTAGCGCTTGGTGCTGGCTACCGCGTCATCCCGGGCTCGACCCGGGATCCGATCGCCGAGCGGTCTGAGGGTTCGGAGATCCCGGCGTCCGCCGGGATGACGGAGGGGCCCGCCGGATGACGGAGGGGTTCGCCGGGATGACGGAAGGGGTTCGCCGGGATGACGGTGGTGGGGTTCATGCCGGCGCCAGCACCCGATGCCGCCGGACGACGCGGAAGCCGACGGCGGTCAGCGCCAGGCCGATCAGGGCCATCGCGACCCCGACCCAGGCCGGGGCCACGAAGCCCCAGCCGGCGGCGATCACGGCGCCGCCGAAGAAGGCGCCCAGGCTGTTGCCGACGTTCAGCGACGAGTGGTTGAGGGCGGCGGCGATCGACTGGTTGTCCTCGGCGACGTCCATCAACCGGGTCTGGATGGACGGCGCCAGGATCGAACCGCAGAAGTTGAGCGCGAACAGCATCGCGGCCAGCACGAAGATCCACTGTGCGGTGAGTCCGATCAGGGCCAGCACGGCGGCGGTGCCGACGAATGCGCCCAGCAGGGTGCGGCGCAGGTCGCGGTCGGCGAGCCGTCCGCCGATCAAGTTGCCGATGGTCATGCCGACGCCACTGATCACCAGCACCAACGGCACTGCCCAGGACGGCGCGTGGGCCACCTCGGTCACCAGGGGTGCCACGTAGCTGTTGACCGCGAAGAAGCCGCCGAAGCCGATCGCGCCGATCGCCAGGGTAAGCCACACCTGGCCGATCCGAAACACCCGCAGCTCGGCCCGCAGGGTGCGTTCGGGGCTGCCCTCGTGGCGCGGCACGGACCAGGCGATGCACACGGTGGCCAGGGCGAAGATCGCGGCCACCACCATGAAGGTGGCTCGCCAGCCGTAGTGCTGGCCGAGGAAGGTGCCCACCGGCACCCCGACCACGTTCGCGACGGTCAGCCCGGTCAGCACGAAGGCTACGCCCTGCGCGCGGCGTCCGGGTCCCAGGACGTCGGAGGCGACCAGGGCGCCGATGCCGAAGTAGGCGCCGTGCGGCAGCCCGGCCAGCAGCCGGGAAACGG
>CALMIQ010000481.1 GCA_937863965.1 uncultured Micropruina sp. | reverse complement strand
TGGCAGCGGATCCCCGGCGTGGCGGGTTCCGACGTCCCCCCACGCGGAGGCGCGCCGCCACCTCCGCCCATTGTCCACGGACGCTCCCACCGCAGCACGTGCGGTGGGAGCGTTCTGGGTTTCGGGCCTCGGGGCCCGGCCCGAACCCCGGCTCAGGCGTCCGCGGACGTCGCCAGTTGCACCCATGCGCTGCGCCACTCCGGCGCCTCGAACGGTTCGGACCAGTAGGCCGTCTCGCGGGCGATCTTGCCGTCCCGGAACTCGAAGATGAAGACGGTGGCGTAGGCCGGCCCGCCGCCGTAGTCGAGCGAGGCCTCGGCGACCACCAGGTCGCCGGCGGCCAGCAGCCGGCGCGGGGTGATCGTGGGCAGCTGCGGGAACGCCCCGTACACCCCGCGCCGGCTGTCGCCCCCGACGATCCGCTCGCCGGACTGCGGCCAGTCCATCACTGCGTCCTCATGGAACAACTCGTCCATGACCTCGATCCGGCGGTCGTTGATGCACCCGATCAGGCGCTCGACGACCGTTTGGTTCTCCCGTTCACCCATTGTCGCCAGCCTCCCGTCCGGCCGCCTTGGCATAGTCACTCGCCCCGTACCAGTCGACGACCACGACCGGTTCGTCGCCGACCACCCAGGCGTCGTGCCCGCTGGGAAGCGAGGTCACGTCGCCCGGACCGGCCACGAACTCGGTCCCGTCGTCCATCCGGATGGCGAGTTGGCCGCTCAGGTGGTACTGGAAGTGCGGCGCCTCGCAACTGGAGGTGCCGGCGAGCGGCTTGACGTCGGTGGACCAGCGCCAGCCGGGCTCGAAGACGAGCCGGCCGATCTCACCGTCCCCGATCGCGAGAATCTCGGCCCGCCCATTGGGGAACCGGCGGGTCTCGTCCGGAGTATCGAAACTCCGGTGTGCAGTCTGCTGCATATCGGCCTCTTCTCCCTCGATGGCCTGATACCATGCTTACTTACTAGTAGGTAAGCTGTCAATGGGCAGAGAGCAGGAGACCCGCGAATGACGGACGCCCGACCGGGCCAGCCGAGCATGGCCGAGCGAATCCTCGACACCGCCGAACAGCTCGTCCAGACCCGCGGATTCAACGGCTTCAGCTACGCCGACGTGGCCGGACGCCTCGGCGTCACCAAGGCCAGCCTGCACTACCACTACGCCGGCAAGGCACAGCTCGGCGAGGCCCTGATCAGCCGGTACACCACCCGATTCTCGGACGCCCTGACCGGCATCGAGGCCGCCCATCCGGACGCGCCCGCGCGCCTGGGGGCCTACGCACGGCTGTACTCCGAGGTCCTGGCCGGCGACCGGATGTGCCTGTGCGGCATGCTCGCCGCCGAGTACGAGACCCTGGCCCGGGAGATGCAGGATGCGGTCGTGGCCTTCTTCGACCTGAACGAGGCCTGGCTCGCGAACGTGCTCGAGCAGGGCCGGGCGTCCGGCACGATCCGGCTCGACGGGTCGACCCGGGACGCCGCCCGGGTGATCGTCGGCGGACTCGAGGGCGCGATGCTGGTCACCCGCCCCTACCGTGACCCGCAGCGATTCCAGGCCGCCGCCGAGAGCATCCTGTCCGCGGTCATCCAGGCCGGTGCGCCGGTCGGCGCACGGGAGGCTGGTTGACCGAGCCCTACGGCTCCCGCAAGGCCCACTGGCCGAGGCCCTGCGGCCCTACGGCTCGCGGATCTTCCAGAAGCTGTCCTTGCGGGCGATCCGCCCATCGGGCCCGAACGTCCACAGGTCGCAGCCGCGCACCTCGATCGACTCACCCGCCAGGGTCGTTCCGCGCAGCGTCCACTCCGAGACACCCCGGTCACCCGCGACGAAGTGGACGCCGTCGTCGTAGCGGACGTCCGGGATTCCCTCGAAGCGCGCGGCCAGCCCGCGACGCACCTCCTGCTTCCCGATGAACCGGCGGCCCCAGGCGTCCGGACCCCGCGGTGACTCGAACACGCAGTCCTCGGCGAAGTGGCTCATGATCGCGTCGAGATCGTGGGCGT
>CALMIQ010000480.1 GCA_937863965.1 uncultured Micropruina sp. | reverse complement strand
GGTGTGGTTCGATGGCCCACATGTCCACCGCTGTCCGCTTCCCTCTGCACGCGACGACCCTGGACAACGGACTGCGGGTGATCGTCAGCCCCGACCGCACCGTGCCCATGGTCGCCGTGAACATCTGGTTCGACGTCGGCTCGCGCGACGAGCGGCCGGGCCGGACCGGGCTGGCGCACTTGTTCGAGCACCTGATGTTCGAGGGGTCGGCCCAGGTCGCCTCCGGGGAGCACCTCGCCACGATCCAGGGTGTCGGCGGGTCGGCGAACGCCACCACCTGGTTCGACCGCACCAACTACTTCGAGACGGTCCCGACCAACGCCCTCGATCTGGCGCTGTGGCTCGAGGCCGATCGCCTCGGCAGCCTTCGGCTCACCCAGCACACCCTCGACAACCAGCGCGACGTCGTCCTGGAGGAGAAGCGGCAGCGCTACGACAACGTGCCCTACGGCGATGTGTTGATCCATCTGGTCGGGCTCACCTTCCCGGCCGGTCACCCGTACGCGCACCCCACGATCGGTTCGATGGACGACCTGGCGGCCGCCGACCTGGACGATGTCCGGGGGTTCTTCGCCACCCATTACGCGCCGGACAACGCCGTCCTGACCCTGGTCGGCGACGTCGATCCGGCCGACGCGCTGCTGCGCGTCGAGCGCTACCTGGGTGGGGCGGCCGCCGCCGCGCGCGGCCCGCGTCCGCCGGCGGTGCCGCTGCCGCCGCTGTCCGGCGTTCCCCGCGCCGAGGTGGCCGCCGACGTGCCGACGGACGCCGCGTACGCGACCTGGCGGCTGCCCGCCCGCGACACCCGTGACTTCACCGCCCTGGAGCTGGCCCTGGCCATCCTGGGCGACGGCCAGACCTCCCGGCTGCATCGCCGGCTGGTCCGCACCGACGCGATCGCCGAGGGTGCCGGGGCGTCGGCGCTGGGACTGATCGGGGGCAACAGCATCGGGTTCGCGCAGGCCCGGGCGCTGGCGGGCGTACCGGCCGAGACGCTGGAGGAGGCCATGGTCGAGGAGGTGACGCGCCTGGTCACCGACGGCCCGCGGGCCGCCGAGGTCGACCGGGCCAAGGCGCAGTTCGAGCGGGAGTGGCTGGCCCAGCTGGGCCGCTTCGACAGTCGCGCCGACCTGATCGGCTGCTACGCCACCCTGTACGGCGACCCGAGCCTGGTGAACCGCCACCTCGACGAGGTCCTGTCGCTGAGCCTGGACGAGATCGCGGACGCCGCCCGCCGCCATCTGCAGCCCGGACAGCGCGCGATGCTGAGCTACCGGAAGGAGTCGGCATGAAGCGCCCCGCGGTGACCGCGCCGCTGCCCTGGGACTTCCCCACGCCGCGGACGGCCACGCTCGACAACGGCCTGGACCTGCTGGTCTTCGACCGGCCCGGCCAGCACCTGATCAACGCCACGCTGGTGCTCGACCTGCCGTTGACCGCCGAGGCCGCCGGGCGGGAGGGCGTCTCGGCGATCCTGCAGCGCTGCCTGGACGAGGGCACGCTGACGCATCCCGGCACGGACTTCGCCGACGAGCTGGAGGGCTGCGGGGCGGTGCTCAGCGGGGGCAGCAGCCACTCCGCCGCGCACCTGGGGCTCGAGGTGCCGAGCACCCGCTTCGCGGCCGCGCTGCCGCTGTTCGTGGAGGCCGTGCGCGAGCCGCAGCTGGCGTCCGAGGACGTCCGGCGGCACGTGGACCTGCGGCTGGCCGAGATCGCCCAGCAGGAGGCGCATCCGACCCACCGCGGGGCCATCGCCTTCCGTGCGGCGGTCGTCGACGACCGGTTCCGGGCCGCCCGGCCGGCCGCCGGCACGGCGCAGGGCGTGGGCGGGATCACCGCCGAGGACGTCCGTGCCCATCATCGCGCCCACTACGGCCCGCAACGGGGCACGCTGGTGGTGGCCGGCGACTTCGACGCCGACCCGATCGGCCTGATCGCGGACGCCTTCGGCGGCTGGCAGCAGCCCGTGACGGCGGTCGATCACGAGATTCCGCAGCCGGCGGGTGCGCGCGCGCTGCTGATCCACCGTCCCGGCGCCGTGCAGGCCGACGTCCGCCTGGGCCGGTTCGGCGTCGATCGCCGGCATCCGGACTACTCCGCCCTGCGGCTGGGCAATTTCGTGCTGGGCGGTGGGTTCCTGAGCCGGCTCAACCGCGTCCTGCGCGAGGAACGCGGCTACACCTACGGGGTTCAGCTGGTCAACACCCCGGCTCGGTCCGGCGGACTGCTGGCCCTGCACGCGTCCTTCCGCACCGAGGTGGCGGTGGACGCCGTCGTCGAGGCGTACGACCTGCTGCGCGTGGACGGCGACCGCGGCATCACCGCCGCCGAACTGGCCGACGCGGCCAGCTTCCTGGTCGGGATCACCCCGCTGCGCTGCGCCACGGCGTCCGGGATCGGCGACCAGGTCGCCGCGCTGGTCGAGGCGGGGCTGCCCACGGACTTCGTGAACACGCACATCGCGGACCTGCGGCGGGTCACTCCGGAGCAGGCCACCGAGGCCGTGGCGCGGCATCTGCCGCTCGACGATCTCACGCTGGTCGTGGTGGGCGACGCCGAGATGCTCGCCGACCCGCTGCGCGCCGCCGGCGTGGACGTCGACCTGGCCTGACGGCTGAGTGTCCATTTCAGGATGTGAGCGATTGGCAGACCCCAATAGGTCTGCTGTAACTTAGGTAAGGCAAGCCTTAGTCAGGTGAATCCCTAGCTTCGAACAACTTCGGGGGAAGTCGCTCATGTCACTACGCACCGTTCCCGCACACCCGCGGGTCAGCATCATCGTTCCTACCTTCAACGAGGCACCGAACCTCGAACGCGTCCTGCCCACCCTGCCGGACGTGCACGAGGTGATCGTCGTCGACGGCGGCTCCGCCGACGGCACGGTCGAGACCGCCCAACGGGTGATGCCGTCGGCGCGCGTCATGCAGCAGACCCGCACCGGCAAGGGCAATGCCCTCGCCTGCGGCTTCGGGGCCGCCACCGGGGACATCATCGTGATGTTCGACGCCGACGGCTCGGCCGACGCCCGTGAGATCCCCCTGATGGTGGCCGCGCTGCTCAGCGGCGCGGACTTCGTCAAGGGCAGCCGGATGCTGCACGGCGGCGGTTCGGCCGATCTGACCACCACCCGGGCGATGGGCAACCGTGCCCTGACCGGCCTGGTCAACGCCCTGTTCCGGACGCGGTACACCGATCTCTGCTACGGATACAACGCGTTCTGGCGCGACGTCCTGGACGTCTTCGATCTGCCCGACCCCGAGGCCGGTGGAACCCGCTGGGGCGACGGATTCGAAATCGAAACCCTGCTGAACTGCCGCGCGGCCGCCGCCCGGCTCACCATCCTGGAGATCCCCAGCTACGAGCACGACCGGATCCACGGCACGTCCAACCTGCGGGCATTCCCCGACGGAATGCGCGTCCTGCGCACCATCGACGCCGAGTTCCGGCGCCTGCGGGTCCTCCGTTCGGGCACCAGGCACCTCGGCGCCACCGCCCGATTCTCCACCCGGCCGGTGCAACGGCCGAGTGGGGTGCACGCCTTCCGGAGCCCACACCGGGTCGCCGGATAAGCCCCCGGCCATCATGGCGGCGGCACGTAGCCGTCCACCGCGGGACTGATTCCGTTCGGCGGTGGACGGATCCCCTCCCTCACCCAAACCCAGGAGACTCCCCATGTCTGCCACCACCGTCAATCTCCCCGAATCCACCACCCCCGGCACGGTCGTCGCCCCACGCCAGCTCCAGCAGGTCAGTCTCGGACTGATCCGGCTGGGGGCCGGCTGGGCCCTGTTCTGGTCCGGGATCGACAAGGTCTTCGGGCTCGGCTTCGGCACCGCGCCGGCTCAATCCGTGCTCGCGGGCGCATCCCCCACGAAGGGATTCCTGCTCCACGGACTCCCCGCCGACGCACCCGCGGCCGCCCTGCTCAAGCCGTTGGCCGGCCACCCCGTGGCCGACACCCTGTTCCTGCTGGCCACCGTCGGGGCCGGCCTGGCGCTACTGCTCGGCATCGGCACCCGGGTCGCGGCCGTCGGCGGTGCGATCCTGATGCTCAGCCTGTGGTTCGCATCCCTGCCGCTGGAGTACAACCCGTTCCTCGACCAGCACCTGTTCTACGCGATCGCCCTGCTCTCGGTGCCCGTCTTCGACTCCGGCCGGTACCTCGGCCTGGGCAACGCCTGGCGGAGCCTGCCGCTGGTGCGCGATCGCCGCTGGCTGTACTGAC
>CALMIQ010000479.1 GCA_937863965.1 uncultured Micropruina sp. | reverse complement strand
TGGAACTACACACTCAACCCCAACACGCCCAAGTAATTAACTCATGCACCCTAACGCCTCGGCAGCCGGTAGCGGACGTCGACCACGGTCAGGTCGCGCACCAGGTCGAGCTGCTGAACGGTGACCTGATCGATCCGGCCGGCGAGCAGGCCGGCGAGGACGTTGCGGAGTTCCGCCTCGTCGCTGATCGCCCGGTCCAGGGTGATCACCTGCTGGCGGGCGCGGCCCAGCAGCGCCGGGTGGTCACCCACCCACAGCGCCCCGACGACCATCGCCATCAGCCCGCCGGCGACGAGCAGGTCGGTGCCGATGCCGGCGATCAGGCCGAGGGCGAGCGACGCGAAGTAGTAGGCCACCTCGCGCTGGCTGATCTCGGTGGAGCGCAACCGGATGATCGACAGCACCCCGAACAGGCCGAGTCCCAGCCCGAGGCTGGTGGACGTCGCGGCGCCGAGCACCAGCGCCACCGCCATCACCCCGACGTTCACGCCGAGGAAGGCGACAACCAGGTCGCGGCGGCGATGCCGGCGGAAGTAGAGCGCGAAGGTCAACAGGCTGATGGCGATCAGGTTGGCGGTGATCAGGGCGAGCGTGGTCATTCGGGGTTCTCCTCGGTACTTGGTGTGATGCCTATCCAGCCAGTTGGACCTTTGAGGTTTCTGTGAGGCCGTTGTGACGCCGGGATGGGTTCGCTTCGGCCGGCACGGACCGCTCCCGTCCGGCGAAGATCAGCCGACGCTGCGCGTGATAGCTGGCGACGAACAGCGGGGCCTCGGTGATCAGCTTCGCGGCCGGTGCGGGCAGGCCGAGACCGGCCAGCACGGTGGTGCCCGCGATCGAGGCCGCCAGCAGCCCCAGCGCCAGCACGACGTAGCCGGCGACCGCGCGGCCCAGGCGTCCGCCCTGGCGGAACACGACGGTGCCGTTCAGGACGAAATTCACCCCGGCGCTCAGCACCCGGGCGCCGGCGATCGACCACGGGATGGAGGCGGTCAGCCCGTACAGCACGACGAACACCGCGGTGTCCACCGCGAACGCGGCGAGCGAGGAGCAGGCGAACAACAGCACCGGCAGCAGCACCCGCACCGAGTCGGCGACGGGACGGAAGTGGGTCCCGGCGTTGTGGTCGAAGTAGAGCGTCTCGATCGGCACCTCGCGGACGGCCACCCCGGCGCCCGGGCAGCGCAGCAGCACGTTCTGCTCGTACTCGAACCGGGTGCCGGGGATGCCGGACGCCCAGCCGACCAGTCTGGCGGGGATGCCGCGCAGACCCGTCTGGGTGTCGGAGATCGCGAGGCCGGCGGCCATCCGGAACGACCAGCGCGCAACCGCGTTGCCGAACCGGCTCGCCGCCGGCACGGCGCCGGAGAATCCGCGGCAGCCGAGGATCAGGGACGCCTGCCCGGCGGTCGCCCGCACCACCCGCAGGATGTCGGCGGGGGTGTGCTGGCCGTCGCTGTCGGCGGTGACGACGTCCTCGCCGGGATGGGTGACCAGCAGCCGGCGCAGCCCTGCCTTCAGCGCCGCGCCCTTGCCCCGGTTGAGCGGCAGCTGGACGACCTCGGCTCCCGCCGCGCGCGCCGCGTCGAACGGGCCGGTGTAGGCCGGGCCGCTGCCGTCGTCCACCACCAGGACGTGCACCGCCGGGTCGAGCCGCCGTAGCCCGCTCACGACGTCGGCCAGCCGCCCGGTCGGCTCGTAGGACGGGATCAGGATGACGGCCATCGGATCACCGCCCCACGTAGAGGATGTCGGAGGTTGCCCGCTCACCCCGGTTCGAGGGCTGGTTGATCACCTCGCCGGCGAAGTACATCGTCGAGGATCCCCCGCCGTCGAGGTTGTAGGCGGTCGTGGCACCCAGGTCGAGCATGATCTGGGCCAGCTCGGGCAGGGTGGCGCCGCGGCTGTAGCCCTCCTCGCGCCCGTCCACCACCACGAAGACCAGATGGTTGGTGCCGATCACGCCCACCGCCGTGCGGGGCTGCTCGCCCTGAATCGAGTGGTTGCCGAAATTGGTGTCGACCTCGACCTGGTCGATCCCGGCGACCACGTGGCCGTCCTCGACCAGGGCCGGGCCGAACGACAGCGTGTTCCACACCCCGTCCGCGAGCAGTTCGGCGGCCGAGGTGGTGGTCTCGTCATAGATCCGGGCGGTGCCGTCGGCGTAGAAGGCGATCCCCGCCCGCGCCGGCTCGTCGCGGTAGGCGACACCGTTGCGGATCACGATCCCGGTGTCGCGGAAGCCGTAGTAGTCCCCGTTGATGGCCAGGACGGCGTCGTGCCCGGCCGCGATCTCGCTGGTCTTCTCGGTGATGTTCTCGCCGAACTGGTTGTGGGCGAAGGCCGAACGCAGCGCGGTGGCGTCGTCCAGCACGACATCGGCGACGTAATAGGTGAGGGTGTCGCTGCCCGAGCCGGTGGTGACGGTCGTGATCGTGATCGCGGTGCCGCCCTTGGTGTAGCTGGTGTCGGTCAGCTCGGCGGTCGCGGTGTCACCGGTGGTGGGCTGGGCGGTCGAGTTCTCCGCCTCGTACTGTGCGACGTCGGCGACCTCGACGTGCCAGACCACGAAACGGTCCAGGGCCCAGGTGGCCGCCGTCCCGGTGGCGATCAGGGCCGCCGTGCAGGTGGCGGCGATCCAGGCGCGAAGGCGGCGGCGAGCGGTCATACGGGAACTCCTTGGCGAGGCGATGGTTCGACCTTCGCCGCCCGCCCTGTGGGCGGGCCTGCCGTTCGCCGTCAGGCGGCTGATGGTTGCTGTGGAGTCCGTGTGAGGGGTGGGTGCAGAGGGACTCGAACCCCCGGCCACCTCCTTGTAAGGGAGGTGCTCT
>CALMIQ010000478.1 GCA_937863965.1 uncultured Micropruina sp. | reverse complement strand
AGCCGCCGATGTTGGTCAGCGGGTCCTTCTTGCCCGACATCGTGCAGCCGTCGGAATAGGAGCAGAACTCCAGCAGGATCTCGGCCAGCGAGGCCTCGCCGTAACCCTCCTCGCGCTCCCGGATGAACAACGCGTTCTCCACCGCGCGGGTGGCGTCGAGGTAGATCGCGATCCCGTGCCGCCGGGTCAGTTCGCGGACCGCCCGCAGGTTCGCCATCGAGATCGGCTGGCCGCCGGCCATGTTCACCGTCGCGGCGACGCACACGTAGGGGATGCGTTCGGCGCCGACCTCGTCGATCAGCCGCTGCAGCTTGGCCAGGTCGACGTTGCCCTTGAACGGGTGCAGCGAGGAGGTGTCGTGCGCCTCGTCGACGATCACGTCGTGGAAGGTGGCGCCCGCCTTCTCCTGGTGGAACCGGGTGGTGGTGAAGTACATGTTGCCCGGCACGTGATCGCCGGGCCGGATCGCCGCCTGGGAGAGCAGATTCTCCGCGCCCCGGCCCTGATGGGTGGGAACGATGTGGCGATAGCCGTAGTGCCGCCGGATGGTGTCCTCGAGGTGGAAGAAGTTCACCGATCCGGCATAGGCCTCGTCGCCGAGCATCATTCCCGACCACTGCCGGTCGCTCATCGCGTTCGTGCCCGAGTCGGTCAGCAGGTCGATGTAGACGTCGGTCGAACGGAGCAGGAAGGTGTTGTGGCCGGCGTCGGCGATGGCCGCCGCGCGCTCGGCGCGGGTGGTCGTCCGCAGCGGCTCGACGACCTTGATCTTGTAGGGTTCGGCCCAGCTCCGACGGTCGTGTTGCTGGCCCATGGTGTGCAGGGATCGCGGCACTGGTCCTCCTCGACGATGCCGCCCTCGTGGGGCTGTTCGCAGGCTAACACCGGCGGAGGGCCCGATCTTCGGGCTGTGCCAGAATCGAGGAGCGACCGTTGCCGCCGATCGGAGTTAGTTCATGCTGGTGTGCGAGGCCTGTGGCCTGCGGCTGTTCGAGCATGCGCTGCATTGCCCGCACTGTGGGCACGCGGTTCCCGGTGTCGACGACGAGTCGGACGACCAACCGGCCTCCGCCGACACGCCGCCGGTGCGGTTCTCGGGCCGGGGATCCGGCGCGGACGTCGCTCCCGCGGACGTCGCTCCCGAGGACGTCGCTCCCGCAGAGGCCGCGGCGGACGAGCCCGATGACGGCCCGGATTGGGATCCGGACGAGACCAGCCGCTTCCTGCCCGCGTACGGCCTCCGTCGCAGCACCCGCAACGCCGTTGCATTGGCGGGACTGGCCGTGGCGCTGGTGGCGGCGGTGGCCAGCCTCGCCTGGCTGGTCGGCCAGACCATGGGCATCAGGGCGCCGATCGCCACCGCGGCACCCACGAGGTCCACCCCGGCCGCTCCGAGCAGCACCCCGCCCCGCAATGCGACGGTGTGCACCCATGAGGTGGCCCGCAGCACCAACACCACCTGCGCCGTGGCGACCCGCGTGCTCGCCGCCGTCCGGACGCTGGGCACCGACCTGCCGGACACGTTCCGGGTGACCATCGTCGACCCGCAGACCAGGAAGAACGCGACCTACATCTGCGCGATCAAGTCCTGGATCGAATGCACCGGCGACCGGGACGCCCGGATCTTCGTGCGGCGCCAGGTCTGAGCCGGCGTTCCCGTCTCAGCCGGGTTCCGGCGCGATCCGGGCGGCGACCAGGGTGGCGGCCCGCAGCTTCGCCCACCGGGTGTGCACCGTCAGCGTCGACAGTGTCGCCGGCGGGTAGCGATAGGCGACGATGGCGCGCGCCGCGGCGTCCGACGAGGCGTCGGCCAGGGAATGAACCAACGCCGGGATGCCCGGCGCATGCCCGACGACCACCACGCTGGCGTAGCCGTCGGGCACCGTCAGGATCTGCTCCAGAATGCTCGTGCCCCCCGCGTTGTAGATGTCGTCGCGGGACCAGATCGGCACCCCGAGGCCGAGCGCCTCGGCCGTCTGCATCGTGCGGGTGGCCGACGACGCCAGAATCAGGCTGACCCCGGCGCCGCGCAGGTGCGCACCCACTCCGCGCGCCTGCTGGACGCCGCGGGCGCTCAGCGGGCGGGCGTGATCGCCGCCGGGGCCGGGCACCTGCCAGGAGGCCTCGGCGTGGCGGAGCAGGTGCAGGGTCCTCACTCGGCCCGGGTGAATTCGTTCTCGAAGTCGGTGCCCTCGGCCCGGCGCCAGCTCTCGTAGATCTCCTTCTCGGCCTCGGTGCGGCCGACCCAGACCGCGCCCTCGACCGACTTGCCCGGCTCGAGGTCCTTGTAGACGGCGAAGAAGTGCTCGATCTCGAGCAGCGTGAGCTGCGGCAGATCCTTGAGTTCGGTCAGGTAGTCCTGCCGCTGGTCGGCGACCGGAATGCAGAGCACCTTGTCGTCACCGCCCATCTCGTCGGTCATCCGGAACATGCCGATCGCCCGGCACTCGATCAGCGCACCGGGAAAGGTCGCCTCCGGCACCAGCACCATGGCGTCCAAGGGGTCGCCGTCCTGGCCGAGCGTGCCCTCGATGAAGCCGTAGTCGTTGGGGTACTGGGTGGAGGTGAACAGGGTTCGGTCGAGACGGATCCGGTGGGTGTGGTGGTCCATCTCGTACTTGTTCTTCGTGCCCTTGGGAATCTCGATCGTGACATCGAAGTGCAGACTCGGCTGGATCTTCGGGCGCGTGTAGTCGACCACTACGGTCCCCTTTCGAAGGCTGTCATGATGGCGTGGATGTCACGTTCGACACTATCGTCCACCACGCCGTCAGCAACATGCCGAAACGAGTAGCCGGGACAGCCGCACAGATGAGCCGGATGGCCGTGCTGGTGCTGCTTGCCGTCGTCGTGGTCGCCGCCGGGGTGCTGCTGGCCGTGCCGCAGTGGCGTTCGGCAGTGCTGCCGTCCGTCACGGTGACCCAGACCGCGGGCCCGCCGCCGGGCTATCGGGCGCCCGCGACCGCCGGGCCGCCGGCGCTGCCGTTGGCGGAGTTGGAACTCGCGCCGGCCCCGTCGGCGAAGGCGCTCACCGGACGGATGAAGAAGCTGGCGAAGGCGGCCGCGGCGACCCCGTCGGCGGTGGTCATGGACGCGCAGACCGGCCGGGTGCTGATCGACCGGGGCGATCGGCCCTACATCCCCGCGTCCACGATGAAGCTGCTCAGCTCGCTGGCCGCGGTGGAGGCCCTGGGCAACGACCGCACCTTCGCCACCGCGGTGGTCTCCCCGCGGGACGGCGTGCTGATCCTGCGCGGCGGCGGCGATCCGCTGCTGACCGACGCCCGCTCGACCGGACGCGCCTCGCTGCAGCAACTGGCGTCCGCGACCGTCACCGCCTTGAAGCGCGCCGGCGTCACGAAGGTCACCCTGGGCTACGACGCGAGCCTGTTCACCGGCGCGGCCTGGCACCGGCACTGGACCGACAACTACCGCTACTCGGTGGCCCGGATCAGTGCCCTGACGGTGGACGGGGGCCGCACCCGGACCGGGGAGGCCGACAAGAACCCGGCCGCCACCGCCGCGGCGAAGTTCGCCGCCCGGCTGGCCAGGGCCGGGATCACGGTCGCCGCCACCAGGCCGATGAAGGCGTCCGCGGACGCCCGCGAGCTGGCGACGGTCGCCTCGCCCCGCGTCGAGCGGTTGATCGAGCACGTCCTGCGCTACAGCGACAACACCGCCATCGAGACGCTGTCCCGGCAGGCCGCCCTGGCCGGCGGGCGGGGCGACTTCGCCGGCGCGACCGGCGCCGTCCGGACGACGCTGAAGCGGCTCGGTCTGTGGGCGTCCGGCATGGTGATCGACGACACCAGCGGCCTGAGCCGCGACAACCGGGTCACCCCGGGCGTGCTGGCGAAGGCGATGCGGCTGGTGCTGACCGAGGACCGGTTCCGCTCGCTGATCGCCGGGTTGCCCGTCGGTGGGGTGTCCGGGACGCTGGTCGACCGCTTCGACGACGCCGGCGAACGGGCCGGACGCGGCGTCGTGCGGGCCAAGACCGGCAGCCTGCGGGATGTCACCACGCTGGCCGGCTACCTGGTCACCGCCGACGGCTCACCGTTGGTCTTCGCGCTGATGGCGAACCAGGTGGTGCGGCCGTTCGCCACCCGCGACTGGATGGACTCCACCACCGCCAACTGGGCCGCCTGCGGCTGCTGACCCCCGCGCCACGGCTCCTAGACTGCGCTCATGACCGCGGTTCCCTGCGTCGACTGGCGGCTCGCCGCCGCGACCGGACGGTTGCTGGTCCCGGCCGGCCCCGAGGTGAGCCGGGCGGAGGCGGCCGCGATGGTCGCCGATCTGCGGGCCTGCGCCGACCGCGCCACACAGGCCGTGGCGGCGGCGAGCGGACTGAACGTCCCGGCCGCCGCCGAGGTGGTGGTGGTCGACCGGGACCGCTGGGTCGGGGCGGCCGCGTCGATGTCCGAGGCGATGCTCGTCGCCGTCGGCCAGCGGCCGGCGACGACCCTGGGCGAGCGGGTCGGCGCCCGGCTGGCCGGTGCCCAGCTGGGGGCGGCGCTGGCCTTCGTCGCCACCCGCATCCTCGGCCAGTTCGACCCCTATTCGCCGGTGCGCCGGCTGCTGCTGGTCGCGCCGAACATCGCCGCCGCCGAGCGGACGATGGCCGTCGAGCCGCACGGCTTCCGGCAGTGGGTCTGCCTGCATGAACAGACCCACCGCTTCCAGTTCGGTGCCGCGCCCTGGCTGCCGGGACATCTGCTGGCGCTGATGGGCGGGGTCTTCGACGACGCCCGCCGCGCGGCCGCGATCGACGAGGTCACGGCGGTGATGTCGCTGCTGGAGGGCCATGCCGACGTCATCATGGACGCCGCCGGCGAGGGCCTGGTGCCGCAGGTCGCCCGGCTCCGGGCCGCGATCGAGGCCCGCCGGGACGCGTCCGGGTTCATCCAGCTGATCTCCCGGTTGCTCGGCCTGCGGGCCAAGCGCGAGCAGTACCGGCACGGCGCGATCTTCTGCCGGGCGGTGATCGCCCGGGCCGGCGTCGCCGGCCTCAACCTGGCCTTCCGATCGCCCGAACTGTTGCCCGGCCCCGCCGAGCTGCACCGGCCGGACGACTGGCTGCGGCGGGTGCCCGAACGGGTCGGCTGATGGGGCTGCGGGCCCTCGGGCCGGCCGCGCTGGCGGTGGTCGGGGCGATCGAACACGGCCACGCCGGCGAGGACGTCCTGGTCGCCTGTTCGGGCGGAGCGGACTCGCTGGCGCTGGCCCACGGCGTCCGGCTGGTGGCCGCGCGTCGCGGCTTCGCGGCCCGCGCGCTGGTGGTGGATCACGGGTTGCAGGACGGCTCGGCCGAACGGGCCGCCCTGGCCGTCGCCCGGCTGCGGGTCGCGGGAATGGACGCCGCCCAGGTCGCCGTCCGGGTGCGTCCGGACGGCTCCGGGTTGGAGGCGGCGGCCCGCGAGGCCCGCTACGCCGCGCTCGCCGCGGTCCGGCGTCCGGGTGAGCTGTGTTACCTGGGGCACACCCTGGACGACCAGGCCGAGACCGTGCTGCTGGGGTTGGCTCGCGGCTCCGGGACGCGGTCGCTGGCCGGGATGCCCGCCCGCCGGGACGGCTTCGTGCGTCCGCTGCTGGAACTGACCCGGGCCACCACCCGGGAGTCCTGCCGCGAGCTGGGTGTCGAGTGGTGGGACGACCCGCACAACACCGCCGAGCGGTTCACCCGGACGCGGGTCCGGCACGCCGTGCTGCCGGTGCTGGAGGCCGAACTCGGCCCCGGCGTCGCCGCGGCGCTGGCCCGGACGTCCGCGCTGGCCCGGGAGGACGCCGACGCCCT
>CALMIQ010000477.1 GCA_937863965.1 uncultured Micropruina sp. | reverse complement strand
AGGTCGGAGTCGACCAGCGCCTTCTTCATCGCGCCGTACTGGCCGGCGCCGGTCGGGTCCGGCTGGACGATGTCGTGGCTGTCCGCGGTGATGCCCGCCCCGGCAACGGTGCCGTAGCTCTTCGCGCCGCGCGCCCTGGCGTGCTCCAGGGTCTCGATCACCAGCACGGCCGACCCCTCGCCCATGACGAAGCCGTCGCGGCCGGTGTCCCACGGACGGGAGGCCCCCGCGGGGTCGTCGTTGCGGCGGGACAGCGCCTGCATCTGGCCGAAGGCGGCGATCGGCAGCGGGTGGATGGTGGCCTCGGTGCCACCGACCACGGCGATGTCGGCCCGGCCCAGCCGCAGCTGGTCGATGGCCAGGGCGATCGCCTCGTTGGACGACGCGCAGGCCGAGACAGGGGTGTGGACGCCGGCCTTGGCGCTGATCGCCATGCCGACGTTGGCGGCGGGCGCGTTGGCCATCAGCATCGGGATGGTGAACGGACTGACCCGGCGATAACCGTTGTCGCGGTGGGCGTCCCAGTTGTTCAGCAGGGAGTGCAGGCCGCCGATGCCGCTGGCCAGCGAGACGATCAGCCGGTAGGGATCGACCTCGTTCTCGGTGCTCCAGGTGAGCCCGGCGTCCTGCCAGGCCTCCTGCGCGGCGATCAGCGCGAGCTGGGTCGAGCGGTCCAGGCGGCGGGCGCGGACCCGCTCGATCACCTCGGACGGATCGACCTTGACGCGCGCGGCGATCTTGACCGGGAGTTCCTCGGCCCAGTCCTCGGTGATGCGGGTGACACCCGATGTGCCGGCGAGGAGACCGGCCCAGGTTGAGGCCGCGTCGCCACCGAGTGGGGTGGTGGCTCCGATGCCGGTGATGACGATCTCAGTCATGGCTCTCCGGGGTGGTGCGGGAACGGGTGGTACGTGGACGGAGGCATCGCGTCCCCCGGGTCCGCGCTGAGGCGGACCCGGGGCGCACGATGACGGTGCGGCTCAGCTGTGCGCCTCGACGTAGGCCACGGCGTCGCCGACGGTCTTGAGGTTCTTGGAGTCCTCGTCGGGAATGGTGACCCCGAACTTCTCCTCACAACCGACGATGATCTCGACCATCGCCAGCGAGTCGACATCGAGGTCGTCGACGAAGGACTTGTCCAGCTGGACGTCCTCGACCGGCACACCGGCGACGTCGTTGACGAGCTCAGCCAGCTGAGCGCGGATCTCTTCGGTGGTGGCCATAGGGTTTCTCCTTGTCGTAGGGCCTTTCCGGGGGTTCCCGGAAGATCTGTGGGTCAGGGCAGGGTGACGATCTGCCCGGCGTACACCAGGCCGGCGCCGAAGCCGATCAGCAGCGCGGTCTGCCCCGACTTCGCCTCGCCGGAGGCTAGCAGGGCGTCCATCGCCATCGGCACCGAGGCGGCGGAGTTGTTGCCGAACTGCCTGATCGTGCGCGCCACGACGACGTGCTCGGGCAGCTTGAGGCTGCGCAGCATGGCGTCGGTGATGCGGTTGTTGGCCTGGTGGGGAATGAACACCTCCAGGTCGTCGGGGGTCATGCCGGCGGCGTCCAGCACCTGCTTGGCGGCGTCCGCGATGAAGCCGGACGCCCACTTGAAGACGGCGCGGCCGTCCATCGTGATGTAGGGGGTCTGGCCGGCGGCCAGGGCCTCGCTCCACTCGACGGTCTGGGTGATCGCCTGCGACTGGCCGCCGTCGGAGCCCCAGACCACCGGGCCGATCCCGTTGACCTCGCTGGGTCCGACCACGGCCGCGCCGGCGCCGTCGGCGAACAGGAAGGCGGTGCTGCGGTCGTGGACGTCGGTGAACCGGCTCAGTTCCTCGACGCCGATCACCAGCACGTAGCGGGCGGCGCCGGAACGGACCAGCGCCTCGGCCTGGCCGAGGCCGTAGCAGAAGCCGGCGCAGGCCGCGGAGATGTCGAAGGCGGCCCCGGTGGTGCCGAGCCGGTGGGCCAGCTTGGCGGCCAGGCTGGGGGTCTGGTGGTAGTAGGTGACGGTCGAGACGATCACCGCGCCCAGCTCGGACGCCTCGATCCCGGCCCGCTCGACGGCGAGCCGGCCGGCGTCCAGCGCCATCGTTTCGACGGTCTCGCCCTCGCCGGCCCAGCGGCGCTCGGCGATTCCGGTGCGCTGCTGGATCCACTCGTCGGAGGAGTCGATGTAGGTGCACATCTCGGCGTTGTCGACGACCCGCGAGGGGACGTAGGACGCCACCGACATCACCCGGGCGTAGGGGCTGCCGGCGGCCGCCGCGATCGGGACGCTCATGCCGTCACCCCCGCATGCTCGGCCACGAACGCCCGCGCGTCGGCGAGCTGATCAGGGGTGTTGAGGTTGAACAACGCGACTCCCTTGAGGTTCCGCTTGGCGATTCCGGTGAGCGTGCCGGACGGGGGCAGCTCGAGAATGCCGGTGACTCCGAGCTCGGCCAGGGCGGCCAGGCACAGGTCCCAGCGCACCGGGTTGCCGACCTGGCTGACCAGCCGCCGCAACACCTCGGCGCCGTCGTCGACGATCGAGCCGTCGGCGTTGCTCAGCAGCCGGGTGTTCGGGGCCGCCGTGGTCAGGCCGTCGGCGAGTTCGGCCAGCTCGGCGACGGCGGGCTGCATGTGCACGGTGTGGAAGGCGCCGGCGACGCTGAGCTGGATCAGCCGGGCCCGTGCGGGCGGGTTGGCGGACAGCTCCGCCAGTTGCTCGACGGTGCCGGCGGCGACGATCTGGCCGGGGCCGTTGTTGTTGGCGGCGGTCAGTCCGGCCGCCTCGATCGCGGCCAGCACCTCGTCCGGCTTGCCACCGACGACGGCCATCATCGACGTCGGGCGCAGGGCGGACGCCTTCGCCATGCCCCGTCCGCGAGTGGCGACGAAGGCCAACGCGTCGGCCGGCGACAGCACGCCGGTCAGTGCGGCGGCGGTGATCTCACCGACGCTGTGCCCGGCGACGACGTCCGGGGCGGCGCCGTCGTCGAGCAGCGCCCGCCCGGCGACCAGCCCGGCGGCGACCAGCAGCGGCTGGGCGATGTCGGTGGCCCGGATCGTCTCGGCGTCGGCCTCGGTGCCGTAGTGCGCCAGGTCGACGCCGGCGACCTCCGACAGTGCGGCCAACTGATCGCGGGCGGCCGAGTCCTCCAGCCAGGGCCCGAGGAAGCCGGGGGTTTGGGCCCCTTGACCGGGGGCGAGCATTGCAAGCACGGGAATACTCTTGCGCGAAACCCGCGGCGAGGGACAGCAGGACATCACGAAAATCTCACAGACCTTCTTGTGGGTTTCCTACAACGCCGACCGCAGTCGGAGGGCGAAGGCCCCGGTCGCGTTTGTGGTAACTACGACGTCATCAGCCGGCCGAGGGTCACCGCGAGCCGCAACACATAGGCGCTGCGGGCGTCCGCCGGATGGTAGCCGGAGACCTCCGCGATCCGGCGCAGCCGGTACCGGACGGTGTTGGGATGGACGAACAGCGTGCGTGCCGTGGCCTCCACCGATCCGCTGTTGTCCAGGTAGGCGACCAGGGTCTCCAGCAGGTCGGCGCCGGCGTCCCGCAGCGGTCCGTAGACCTCCCGGGCCAGCATCCGCCGGGCATGGCCGTCGCCGGCCAGCGCGCGCTCCGGCAGCAGATCCTCGGCGGCCACCGGACGCGGCGCGCTCGGCCAGGCGTCCGCGGCCCGGATCCCCGACAGGGCGCCGCGGGCCGAGATGGCGGCGTCCACCAGGTCACTCACCTCGGGCCCGACGACGATGTGGCCGGGACCGAAGTGGTCGGCGATCTCGGTGACCACCGACAGCGCGGTGCCCGCCGTGCCGGAATGCCCGCCGAGCACCACCACCAGGCGGTCGCCCTGGGTCGAGGCGAGGAGGTCGAAGCCGCGCTCGGCGACGGCGCGCCGCATCGTGTCGACCGCCTGGTCCTTGGCGGGCGCGTCGCCGATGGTGACGGTGATCGCGGCGGGGGAACGCCACCCCAGCGTGGACGCGCGGGAGAGCACGGTCTCGTCGGCCTCCCCGCGGATCACGGCGTCCACCACCAGCGCCTCCAGTCGGGCGTCCCAGCCGCCGCGGGCCTCCGCGGCCCGGGCGTACACCTCGGCGACCCCGAAGGCGATCTCCCGTGAGTACTGCACGATCGCGAGGTAGACCCCCGACCGGTCGCCGCGCGGCACCAGCCGCTCCAGTTCGCCCTCGACGGTGTCGATCGTGGTGCGGATCAGGTCGACGCTCTGATGCAGGGTGATCCG
>CALMIQ010000476.1 GCA_937863965.1 uncultured Micropruina sp. | reverse complement strand
GGGCACTAGCACCTCAAGCTAGCGCGTCTACCTATTCCGCCACCCGGACAGGGTGCGCACCCGGCGAGCCGGGCAACCACGTCAGCATATCCGGGCAGCCCAGGCGGGCTCAACTCGGCGGGCCCTCGGAGGCCGACCCCACCCGACGGGGTGGAAGACCGGGAAGATCCTGGACAGGGGGCCGGACCCGTTGGCTAGCGTCGATCCCGCGAGTTCCCGAGATCGCCAGCCCGAAGCGCAGTCCCGAGCGGGACCGGCAGGCGACCGACGAACCGCGGCCAGCGAGATCCGCGCGAAGGAGTTCCATGTCCGACCAGCCCACCACCCTTGCCGATCTGGTCGAGGGGGCACGATTCGCCATGTTCACCACCCAGGACGCCGACGGCACCCTCGTCAGCAGGCCGATGACCATCCAGGAAGTGACCGACGACGCGTTGGTGTTCATCAGCCAGGCGAAGACCGACGTGTCGCTGCAGAGCGACGGCAAACAGGTGAACCTCGCGATCGCCGAGGACGGCAGGTGGGTGTCCATCGCCGGCGTCGGGGAGGTTTCGGACGACCACGCGACCAAGGAGCGGCTCTGGAACAGCGCCAACGATGCCTACACCGACGGCGGCCCGGAGAACCCCGAGAACGTCGTGATCCGCGTCCGGGCCGACAGCGCCGAGTACTGGGACACCCCCGGCGGGCTGGGCATCGTGAAGGCCAGGTTGACCGGCGACAAGCCGCAACTCGGCGAGCACGGAACCGTCGACCTCTGAGGTCGAGCCGCACGAACGCGGCTCGCCCGCGTGCGGCAGGATGGCCCCATGACCCCGCAGAGCACCCCCGAGACCGAAGTCGTCCAGCTGTGCAGCGAACTGATCCGGATCGACACCACCAACTCCGGTCCGGACGGCTCCAAGGGCGAGCGCCTCGCCGCCGAGTACATCGCGGAGAAGCTGGCGGACGCCGGCATCGAGTCGCAGCTGTACGAATCCGAACCCACCCGCACCACGCTGGTGGCGCATTGGGAGCCGGAGGGCTGTGACACCTCGCTGCCGCCGCTGCTGGTCCACGGCCACACCGACGTGGTGCCCGCGCAGGCGTCCGATTGGCAGGTCGATCCGTTCGCCGGCGAGGTGTCCGACGGCTGCGTGTGGGGACGCGGCGCGGTCGACATGAAGGACTTCGACGCCATGGTGCTGTCGGTGGTCCGCGACCGGGCCCGCACCGGACGGGCGCCGCGGCGTCCGATCCGGTTGATCTTCACCGCCGACGAGGAGGCCGGCAGCGGACTCGGCGCGCACTGGCTGGTCGAGCACCACCCCGAACTGATCGCCGACTGCCCGGAGGCGATCGGCGAGGTCGGCGGGTTCTCGCTCACCGTCCGCGACGACCTCCGGCTCTACCTGATCCAGACCGCCGAGAAGGGCCTGGCCTGGCTGAAGCTGATCGCGGACGGCACGGCCGGGCACGGCTCGATGCGCAACCCCGACAACGCCGTCACCGCGCTCGCGTCCGCCGTCGCCCGGATCGGTGCGCACGAGTGGCCGCACCGGATCCACCCCGCCCAGCAGTCGTTCCTGGACGCCGTCGAGGACGCGCTCGGCATCGAGATCAACGCCGACTCGGTCGAGGAGTCACTGGCCCGGCTCGGCACCGTCGCCCGGATGGTCGGCGCCACCATGGCCAACACGACCAACCCGACGATGCTCCAAGCCGGGTACAAGGTGAACGTCATCCCCGGGCAGGCAACGGCCGGTGTCGATGGCCGGTTCATTCCCGGCTACGAGGACGAGTTCTTCACCACCATCGACGAACTGCTCGGTGACAAGGTGCGTTACGAGATCGGCAGCCACTACGGCGCCGTCGAGACCGAGTTCTCCGGCGCGCTGGTCGAGGCGATGAAGTCCTGCCTGAAGGCCGAGGACCCGCACGCCAAGGCGGTGCCCTACCTGATGAGCGGCGGTACCGACGCCAAGGGCTGGTCGAAGCTCGGCGTCCGGTGCTTCGGGTTCGCGCCGCTGCAGCTGCCGCCCGACCTCGACTTCGTCGCCATGTTCCACGGGGTCGACGAGCGGGTGCCGACCGCCTCGCTGGAGTTCGGCGCCCGGGTGCTCGACCGGTTCCTCGACGAGGCCTGAGCG
>CALMIQ010000475.1 GCA_937863965.1 uncultured Micropruina sp. | reverse complement strand
CGGGCGCCCTGCGACGCTTCCTGGACGACGTGCTCGGCCCCGACGACGACATCACCCTGTTCGAGTACGTGAAGCGTTCCAACCGGGAGACCGGGCCGGCGCTGGTCGGCATCGAGCTGGGCGAACCCGCCGATCTCGGCGGCCTGCTGGAGCGGATGGCACACAGCCGGATCATCGTTGAGCGGATCGCCCCCGACAGCCCGTTCTACCGTTTCCTGGTCTGACATGCGGCTCTACGCCCGCCCGTCCTGGCAGTTGGTGCGGCAACTCGTTGCCGACCTGTTCGTGCTCACCGGGAGCCTGGCGTCGTGGTTCGCGGGCCGGGCGCTGGACGGCACCATCCGGTCGTTGGCCCAGCCGGCACGCGCCACCGAGGAGGCGGCTCGCAGCCTGCAAGGCAGTTTCGACGAGGCCGCCCGAGCCATGGACGGCGTGCCGTGGGCCGGTCCCGCGCTGCGGCAGCCGTTCGAGGCCGCCGCGTCCACCCTGGGCGGGATGGTCGCGTCGGCGTCCGAGCAGGCCGCCCGCATCGAGCAGGTGGCGACCCTGACCGGGTGGCTGGTCTTCCTGATCCCCTGCGTCATGCTGCTGGCGCTGTGGGCGCCGTGGCGCGTCCGCTTCGTGCGCAACTCGCGGGCGGTCGCGCGCTTCCTCGGCGGCCGGCCCGACCCCGACCTGCTGGCGTTGCGGGCCCTGGCCAACCGGCCGCTGCACCAGCTGGCCCGGATCTCCGCCGATCCGTTGGCCGACTGGCGGGCCGGCGATCGCGGGGTCATCGACCGGCTGGCCGAGCTGGAACTCCGGGTCAGGCCCCGGCGCGGCGCAGGTCCTTACGTAGCTCGGGAGGGAGCGCGAAGACCAGATTCTCCTCGGTGAGCCGTTCCTCGACGGCGGCCGGGAACCCCCGCTCCTCGAGGAAGCTCAACACCCCCTGGACGAGTTCGTCCGGCACGGACGCGCCCGAGGTGACCCCGACGCTCTGCACCCCGTCCAGCCAGGCCTCGTCGATCTCGCCGGCGTTGTCCACCCGGTGGGCCGCCTTCGCCCCGGCCTCGAGCGCGACCTCGACGAGCCGCACCGAGTTGGACGAGTTGCGCGAGCCGACCACGATCACCAGGTCGGCGGCCGAGGCGATCTGCTTGACCGCCGACTGCCGGTTCTGGGTGGCGTAGCAGATGTCGTCGCTGGGCGGATCGATCATCTGCGGGAACTTCTCGCGGAGCTTGCCGACCGTCTCCCAGGTCTCGTCGACGCTCAGGGTGGTCTGCGACAGCCAGGCGACCTTGGACGGGTCGGCGACCTCGACGCTGGCGACATCCTCGGGATGCTCGACCAGGGTGATGTGCTCGGGCGCCTCGCCGGTGGTGCCCTCGACCTCTTCGTGCCCGGCGTGGCCGATCAGCAGGATCTGCAGGCCCTGGTTGGCGAACCGGCGGGCCTCGTTGTGCACCTTGGTGACCAGCGGGCAGGTGGCGTCGATGGTCTTCAGGTACCGTTCGGCGGCCTCGGCATGGACGGCCGGGGACACCCCGTGTGCGGAGAACACCACCGTCGAGCCCTCGGGCACCTCGTCCAGTTCCTCGACGAAGACGGCGCCGCGCGCCTCGAGATCTTCGACCACGTGCCGGTTGTGCACGATCTGCTTGCGGACGTACACCGGCGGGCCGTACAGGTCGAGGGCGCGCTCGACCGTGACCACCGCCCGATCGACGCCCGCGCAGTACCCGCGCGGGGCGGCGACGACGACACGCTTGGAATCGGTCATGGCGGCCAGTCTATCGAGCGCGCTCGGACCCCTTCCCATCCGTCCCGCGCCCGCCTGGGAACACCGTTCCGGAATCCGTCGGCGGCGCCCACTAGGGTCGGGTCCATGCCGATGACCAGTACCCCCGAGCAGCCGCAGCCGCTGCGTGCGGTGGTCGCGGCGACCAAGGGCTGGGTCGAGCGGCTCGGCCCGGTCTGGGTGTCCGGTCAGCTGATCGAGTTGAGGCGCCGGGCCGGCGCCAACACCCACTTCCTGACGCTGCGGGACGCGCTGGCCGAGGTATCGGTGACCGTCACCACCTCGACGGGTGTCCTGGACGCCGCCGGCCCGCTCGCCGAGGGCATGGAGGTCGTGGCGCAGGTGC